>CAYFZR010000088.1:0-26352 GCA_964347835.1 uncultured archaeon | reverse complement strand
TTTCCACTTCCAGAAGGTCCTGTTATAAGAATAAATTCTCCATCCTCAATATCCAAATTTATATGTACTAAAGCAGGTTTATCGGCTCCTGCATAATAGAAAGTTAGATTCTCTACCTTAATCAAGAAAAACCCTCCCTCTCAAAAAAGGAAGAAGAATTACCATAGATAACAAGAAAGCAAGGCATAATAGAATCGAAAATTCGCCTTTTGAAACTAATATAGGGTCTAATCTAGGGTAATACTGGTAATTCCCATATCCAGCCCAGCGAATATAAACTCCAATTATTAAAGGTGAAATTCCAGAGACCGATAAAAAATAATCAAATTTATTAAAAGAAATATCCTTATAAAAGGTCCTTCCTTTTCCCGATCCAAAACCTCTTGATTCCATGGATTCTGCTAATTGAATTGCTCTATCCATGGAATTCGATAACAAAGGGATTAAGATAGGCAATCTGTTCTTTATCCTATCTAAGAGTTTACCTTTGTCCAGTTCCAATCCTCTGGATCGCTGCACGTCCGTAATGGTTTCTAAATCGTCCATGAGAGTGGGGATAAATCTAGTAGATACAGAGGTTACAAGAACCGATTTATAAGGAATCTTGAGTTTAATGCTTGCTAACATCAAATCATCAGGATGTACGGTGAAATTAAAGATCGTGAAGGCTGAGATTATCGTTAAGATCCTTAAACACATTCCCACTCCAAAGGCAAATGCCTCCAAGGTTATTTTTGGATTACCCATTATCGGCATCTTAAGGGGTGCTTTGTATAGGACATGCTCTCCATGATGGGATACCACTATATTCATGATTAGAATCATCAGCCCAATCCATAGGACGAACTTCATAAAAGCCTTCCATTCATAGAATATTTTTGCTGCAAAAACCATTAAGAGAGTTGAAAGGAACAATAATAAGAGGTAGATGGGATGATTGAAGATCAAACTCAAGATTAAAATGCTTGTAACCCACGCCATCTTTGGAAATGGATTGAGCTTATGAATGGCGGTGTCTTTGTCCACGTATCTATAATTATAAGCCCTCATTGAGGCACCCTTATCAAATTATCTTCAACTACAACAATTGCGAAAGCGTTACGTATCTCATTTTCATTTGATCTATGGATCAAGATATTTGCTGAATTTTTTACTTCTCCTTCATCCGTTCCCGTTATTACCAATAGGACGTTCTCACAAGCTCCAATACCCTTGGGATTCCATGGATTCTGAGTAGCCTGAATTACACCCGCAGAATTATATCTCGCTGTTATACCCCTCTTTGAATCAAGAACGAATCCTCCTTCCTCAAAATAAACTGAGAAACCTATTTTATCATATAGCCCGTTAAGCTCAGAAATCAATGGAGAATCTGTTGTGCCTAAAATGATTAAATTTGAGTGCCTTTTTTCTTGTTCAGATAGGAGATCGTCTTCTTTTATCGATACGTCTTTTACACCGTGTTCTATGAGTTTTACTTTTAATTTTTCGGCAATTTTTTTGAGATCATAGCTGTAGACGATAACGGTAGGGTATGTCTCTCCTTTGTAACCGTGTAAGAAAGGCTCCGGAAAACATCCTATAATTGCTGGAATGAATTTATCATTCCAAACGTGAAAATCCCACTGTATCACATCACCTGGGTTAAGAAGATATTCGGAGGCGCCGACTGAGCTCGATATTCCATTTACATAAAAAAACCAGTCTTTATGTACCTTAGGAAATTGTGATTCAATTCCATTTATACCCTTAACGAAGGAGCCACCATATGCGGTATCGACTTCAGCAACCTCTCTTAAGGCGTCCAATACTGATTTCTTTGGATAAAAGTACACCGTCTTGGAAAGTATCATTTCTTTTCCAAAATCTTTTGTTACAATGATGTAAATTGGCTCAGAATTTTGCAAGGGCTCATAATCTTGAATGCATCCAGAGAATAAAATAATAGTTAAGAAAAATATCAAAAAAAACGCTTTCTTTGTTTTTACAGTTTTTAATCCTCCTTTTCTTCTATTTTTTCTTTTGGTAATTTTATATCCTGCAAGCATTCCAAAGAGTAACATAACTCCTATGAAATAGATTGGTTTAAAAAAGGGATTTGCTTGAACTGATACTTTTACGGGAATCTTGATTCCGCTACCGATTTTGAGATCCCCGGAGGTTGGAAGGGATACAACGTAAACATATAAAGAGACATTTCTCTCCAAAGAACTCGGATAATTGATGGAAATCTCAACAGATTGCGTTTGGTCGGGATTTAGCTTAAATTCTTTTGGAGAAAAATTGAAACAATCTTTGAAATTGTCATCTACGTAAATTCTGTATCTAGATACCTCTTTTCCTGTATTCATTATCTGTATACTTTTGGATATTGATTCTCCAGCCTTGACGTCAAAGTTTAGTTTCGCATGACTGACTCCTATGCCTGTAGCATATGCAGAGAGAGGTAAAAAGGATACTATAAGTATGGCAAAAAGCGTCTTGTAGTAACTGATAAAAAAAGGAGAAAGGTTCATGCTTCCTCAGCCCAGAATATGACGGTACCTTCTTGACTACCTACGCCCTCATAGTCCGTTGGAACCATTAATAGCAGAGATACATCCTTCGGGTTGTTGAAATCCCTCGGATCTGCTTCTATAAAGGTAGTAAAGCGTTGCCATGGATCTCCTTCTAACCAGATACCGTTAACAAAAAGATTTTTAGCTCTATCAGTAACCTCAGTTGTGATTCTAACATCATGAGATCCGATATTGTATACTTCTACGATCTTCCCTTCGCTTGTATATCCTGGCCCTAATTTGCCGAAATCGATGATTGTAGGGCTTACTCGAATTGAAACCGCAGGTATTATAGTCGTTTTTAGGGTAACCTGGTTTGTTCCTCCCTCTCCCGTAACCGTGATGTTTACTCTCTTGCTTCTAATATACTCTTCTTTTTCAGCATAGACCTCATAAGTTCCGTTTAGATTAATTGCAGCGCTTATTATGCCTTCGCTATCTGTTCGATAAGTATCGCCTCCTACATGCACGATAGCATCTTCTAAAGGAAGCCAATCATCCTCATCTGGATCAAGATAAGTCACGTTAACCTTGAATTCCTCGCCAACGCTCACCTTTTTATCATCAACGGAGATTTTAAGCGGTTTTTCATCCCAACTCCCATAATACCAGAGTACATCGTTACTTTGATTTAATATGTATTGATCTGCTCCTACCGGTGGAGAATCGTAGTTTATCCTATACATCCATCCTTCTAAACCCTGTGCCTCTTCATCGTTTATCGAAGATACATACAGACCCCAATCACTAGATTCCACCTGATACGAGAATCCTCCTTTCTCGGATGCCTTGTCTAAGGCTCCTAGAGGAGTAGGATCATGTAGAATATGGATGTTTCCGCCTGTATCCACTATCTCCGACTCGTTTACTACGATCAAGCCACTCCATATAGTCGATTCTGCTCCTTCTATCCTTACATGAACTGTTACGCCTTCTCTTCCTCTAAGTCTTAATACAGGATAAGGTTTTCCAGTTAGAGCCGGTATAGCGTAAGAAGTCATTAGGATTGGAGAACTGGTCACGCTGCTCGTCCATTTGAAGTAGCCATTTATCGTCTGTAGGCTTAGTAACATAGATATCGGATCTTCGTCTTTTGTCCAATCACCGCTTGTAGGATCCTCTCCTGATGCAACAATCGCGCAGATAGCCCATGAAGTAGACGCGGAATTCGATTCGTATCCCTCTGACCATGGAAATCCACCATCATCGTTTTGCATCGAGGACAAATATGCCAATGCGTGAGATATCGTGCTTGATCCCGGATCTTCTCCTGCCGCGATCAAAGCCATAATGGCTGCTGAAGTATCGTCTACATCGCTTCCTCCTCCAATACCCCAACTCCATCCGCCATCTAAATTCTGATTTTCTTTGATGAACACAAGGCTATCCTGAATTACATCGCTGGTTATTGGTTCCCCCGCCGATACCAGCGCTAATACAGCCCAGAAGTCATCGTTTAGTTGGTTATCATCGCCTATCTGGCTTCCGTCATAAAAATCCGTTAATTCCTCCACATAATCCACTTTGCCTATGTCTTTTGGATCTACTCCGGATGCAGTCATCGCTAGAACGTATTTAGCATAGTCTAGAGGATTTTCTGGATTTAATTGATCGCCGTTTTCAATCAAGTAATCCACCACAGAAATCCCGTTTTCCTTCCACTCGTTTGGTTCCTCTCCAGCAGCCTTTATTGCCATAACCGCCCAAGAAGAACTTGATATGCCCCCTATACCACCATCATTCCCTTGTTGACTCTGTAAATAGTCCAAAGCAGAGGAAATCTCTGTATCATTTCCACTGTATGGAAATCCCATTGTTTGAATTATCGAAAACGTTGTTATGAAGATTATGAGCACTACACACATTTTATTCAAAGAACTTCTCAATCTCTTCCCTCCTAAAATTCAGGTATGGTTTTAATCCTTAACCAATACCTATATAAATATTAAAATTTAATTAATACTTATTAATCAGTTAATTAACATTGGTGATTTGAATTTTCAAGGCATTGAGTAGTGATACCAGAAGGAAGATACTAAGCATTTTGGCAAAAAAAGAGATCCATATCTCCGGACTGGCTAAAGAACTTGGCATTTCTGTTCCCATAACAGCGAAACACATCGAAATTTTAGAAAATGCTGGTTTAGTCGAGAGAAAGAAGTTTGGAAGAACCCACGTTCTCAAAGCTAATTTGGAAAAACAGTATCAAGTCCTTGATGAATTGGCGGACTCAGTTAACGTAGAGATACCAAAGGGAGCAAGTGTCTTGGACGCCTTAAGAGAGGTCTCAGGAGTTACGGTACAAAAGGTTGAGGATAGAGAGTATGTAACATCAATAGAAGGAGAAGAAGGCTATTATATCTATGAAGTTAATGGAAATCTACCGGGTGTAGGTATGGATAAATACGAATTGAAAGAAGAATCAATGGTAGAAATAAAAAAACTCGTTCCTGTAAAAAGAAAACAACTATTAATCAATATTAAATGATTAGAAGGGGGTTATATTGCATTTTATACTGAAATTATCATATTCTACCTTATCACCCCCTCTCTACACCCCCATATAGAGTAGAATACAATTGTAAAGTAGAAAACGACTCTCTCCTGTGTCAGTAATAAGATAATCTTAGATAAAATTGCGGGTGCAGCGAGCCACGCTGCCTTATCACCCCCTCTCTACACCCCCATATAAAAAAAGATTTTTAGAAGAGGGCCTTCATGCGTGCGCGAACGTAGTTTCCAGTGGAGGCACAACCTGTTTCTTTCTTGACATAACTCCCTCCAGATAAATGGAGTCATTTTCTACCTTTGCATCGAATGCTTTTTCAAATAGCTCCTTTTTCTCTCCTACGAAGAGAAGCTCGCTTGCTTCTTTCATTATATTCGTTATCATTAAGGTTATCATGACTAGTCCTCTCTCATTTCTCAGTCTTTCCATCTCATCCAGTATTTCTTTTCTTTTCTTTTGAACCTCTTCTTCATCCATAACTTCTATTTGTCCAATTCCGACCTTTTTTCCGCTGAAATCAAATTCTTTGAAGTCAGTTACCAATATCTCATGAGCGCTCTTGCTTGCTAAATCTGCCTTTGCCTTAAACATCTCTGTTCCGAATTTTTCTATTTCTATTCCAAGCATATTAGCCAGTTTAATTGCAATATCTCTATCTTTTCCAGTGCAAGTAGGAGATTTGAATATCACTGTATCAGAAATTATTGAAGCAAGTAATATTCCGGCAATATCTTTTTCTAACTCTATTCCCTCGTCAAAGTAGAAATCAGCAATTATTGTAGCAGTACTTCCTATTGGCTCAGCATGGAAAAATATTGGATTTGGAGTTTGGATATCTCCTATCTTGTGATGATCTATGACCTCTACGATATCGGCGTCGTCGATTCCGTCTATTGTCTGGGATATCTCGTTATGGTCTACGAGGATGAGTCTCTTTCCAATTCCATCTTCAAGTAACTCAGGAACATCTGCTTTAAAGTAGTTAAGTACGAATTTAGTCTCAAGATTTGGCTCTCCCAATCTAGCGGGTCTTACATTTTTCATTCCTAACTCTGTCTTTAGGTTTGCGTACGCTATTGCAGAGCATATAGAATCGGTATCTGGGCTTTTGTGTCCAATTACATAGATAGTATCATCCATGCGATCACCTCATGTAATAATCTAGTATCTCATTAAAAGGTTTTTTATCTCCCTATAATCTCCTTCCTCTGATCTTTTTTATGTCGAATAACGCGGTATTGGCCACAGTCATTACAGCCATTACTCCAGCTTGTACCGGATCTGTTACAATAAGATCTGCGAGTTCTTTTCCTTCGCCTATTGAATTTAGAGCGATTATCGGAATGTTTGTCTCTTCTTTAAGTTTGTTTATTGCGTTTTTTGTTTCTTTGTCTAAAATAGCGCAAGCCAGTACCAATATGCTTGCTCTAGGCAAATCTGTAATTGAAAAAATAGCGTCTGTAAGTGCTTCTCCTATTACAGGCATGGTATCAACGCTTATCCTTTCTCCTCTTATGTTGTGTCTATCCGCTTCTGTTACCGCGCCAAGGACGACTTGACTTACTTGAGCCCCCCAACCAAAGACGAGGACCCTCTTCCCATATACCTCATCGAAGGGCTTTCCAACTCTTATTGACTCCACACCTTCATGTCTTTCTAATTCTTCAATAACATCCTTCAATTCTCCCCCTATTTCGAGCCTAATTGGATATGATAAACTTATATCAAAGGTGAGATTTTTAATATTGGCTTTTTCTAACACATTCATTATATCTTTAAAAACTTCTATACTCGGCTTACATCTAATAGATAATGAAATCATATTTTCACCATTTTTGTAATTACCGAATAGATTGAGCAGACTCAATTCTCCTTAGAGAGTCGACGGCATAGTAAGCGTTCTCCATATATGAATGTTCTCCAGGCCTCGAACTGAAACCGCCATCAATATTTTGACATTTTTGAATAAATCTTAATATTGACTCTTCTACGAGATCAAAAGAATCCAAAATATCGAAAATACAAAGGGCGTTGCAAGTATATTCCAGCGAAGATCTATCATGAGGAAAGGCTCCAAAACCACCATCAGGCTTCTTGCATCTTAATACAAATTCTATTATTCTATCTCCATCGATTTCTGAGAGAGCATTTAGTTCATTTAAAATTGATAGAACATCGTAGGTATATTCTAACCTAGAAAATCTATCTTTTGCATAAGAGAAACAACCATCCTCGTTTTTCCTATCTGAAATGAGTTTTAGAATTTTACCCTCCTCCAACTCGGATTTTTTTCCCAAAGAACTGTATACTTGTACTGCAAACCTAGTATTCCATAGGCTAGAATTCCATCCTTTTTTTAACCCATAGCCTCCATCATCATTTTTGTAATGGTTTAATAGTTCTATGATCTTTTTTTCCTCTCCTAAAGGGATTTTTAAGATTTCATGAATCTCTATCGCAAAATAAGTGTCTCTTATATTTTCTTCCCATTTGGGTCTCTTTCCATAACCTTTAGAACCCTTGCAACTTTGCACAAATTCGAATATTTTTCTTTTATTCTTGCTATAAATTTTCTTAGAAGATAAGACTGACAACGCTTTGAATGTATCTTTAAGAGTCGATTCTCTTTTTGGGCGTGATCCAAAACCTCCATCTCTGTTTTTACAGTTATCTATCCATTTTTCCAGAACTCTTTGATCGATATGCAACTTAAACCCTCCCAATAATTATAGGGACGATCATATCTTTTTCATGCATGCTCCCATGCTCTCCTCCATTCAGAGTCTCATGCATGCCGTGATCCGCTGTTACAATCATAATGCTGTCTGAATATTTCTCTATTATTTCTTTTATTTGTTTATCTGCGTCTTCAAGATCGTTAATGGCCTGATAGGAGTACGGTCCATACTTGTGGGATGTCCAGTCAACGCTAAGGTGAACAAATATCAATGAGTAATTATTTTTAAGTTTCTTAATCGTTAATACCACGTCGTCATCGTCGCCTTCAAGTCCGTCCCCGTCCAAATCTTTTACGTCTATAATCTCTGCGCCGTATGGAAAAGCCTTCTCATAGAGTTTTTCATTTGAAACAGATGCTGATTTAAGTCCTTTTTCTTTTAAAATTTGGAATATTGTCTTTCCTGAGTTTCCATAGAATATCGCTTCGTGTCCGTGTTTGGTGTCTGAGGGATACACCGTTCTTGCCTTTACATATTTTCCATTTTCTATTAGATATCTAAATGTAGGGAGTTCTTTAACGTTTAAGCAATTTTCTAATGTATACCATCCCATTCCATCGACAACAACTAATATTACGCGTTTTCCGTGATACCTGGATATTTTTGTACTCACTTCTGATACGTTCAGTATCGATTGAATTGTGGGAGATATAATATGCAGGGAAATTTGATCATCTGAGGAATCGAGAATACAACCATTGTATAAAATAGAGAAAACCAATGATGTAAAAAGAACATACCTAACTACTTTGATCTGTAATATACCTCTCCTCCCCTATCTTCAGAAGTAACTAAACCAAGGTCTATCAATTGATCGAGTACTCCCTTTACATAAGTTTCGCTCAGCCCAAGTCTATGTGATACAGTCGATAGAGAGGCCTCATCTAACTTTTGGAGAACAACTAAAGTCCTAAGTTGAACCTCTCTTAACCATTCTCTCTTTTCAGGATATACTATGGTCATTTCTTCTACTAATTTTTCTAATTCTTCAATTTTTGTGCGTAAAACCTTAATTTCTTCATAGAGCATCTCTATTCTATTTTGGTTTTCTTCAGAAATTTCCTCAAGCCTATCCAACCTCTCATCTTTCTTGGAGTAAAAGAATGCCATCAAAACCACCGCATGCTAAGGTAAGAGGAACCAAAATTATATTTAAAACTTACATAATCTAGATTCATGCTACCATTTAAGTGGGTTGATGATTCTCTTTACATCTTAGATCAATCAAAACTTCCTCTTGAAGAGAAATGGATTCAATGCAGAGATATCCAGTGTGTGGCAAAAGCAATCGAAAATCTCAACGTAAGAGGTGCGCCCGCTATAGGCATATCAGCCGGATATGCGCTATCTATATCGGCTATAAATAGTAGCGCAAGAGAAATAGAAGATTTTCGCAAAGAAATCAAAAAGGCGGCAGAAAGATTAAAAATAACACGCCCTACTGCAGTAAACCTTTTCTGGGCAATCGATCGTATTTTAAACCTAATTTACAAATACGATGATTTAGACGTTCTCAGAGAAAAAATAGTTGATGAAGCCAATAAAATTATGGAAGAGGATATTGAAGCAAACAAAAAAATTGGAGAATATGGATACGATTTTTTAAAGGATAAAAAATCCGTTTTAACTCATTGCAATGCAGGCGGCTTGGCAACATCAGGATACGGAACTGCTCTCGCTCCTATTAAGACTGCATGGATGAAAGGTTCTAAGATTAGAGTATTTGTAACGGAGACAAGACCTCTTTTGCAAGGGGCAAGACTCACCGCATACGAACTTATAAAAAAAAATATTCCTTTTACACTTATTACCGACAATATGGTAGCCCATGTAATGGCAAATAAGATGGTAGACGCTGTCATAGTAGGGGCGGATAGAATACTGATGACAGGACATGTTATAAATAAGATTGGAACTTATGGGATAGCGATTCTTGCTGAAAAGCACAGAATACCTTTTTATGTAGCGGCTCCATCTTCTACCTTTGATCTTGAAAAAAGTGTAGAAGAAGTGATTATCGAAGAAAGAGATTCTAAAGAAGTAACACACATATGGAATAAAAGAATAGCTCCCGAGGGAGTTGAGGTATATAATCCAGCGTTTGATATAACACCTCCAAACATGATCGATGCCATATTTACTGAGAAAGGGATATCTAGAGCGCCTTATGAAGAATCAATTCGATCTATTATCTAGATAATTCTATCTATTCTCTAAATTTTAGAATTTCTTCCTTTATAGGCTCTAGATCTCTAAAAAATATCCTGTTCAAAAAGATAAAATCTGTTAATGCGCAAAGTTTATCAGCAAACCAAAGAACGATGGATTCCTTGCTCATAGGCGGATTTAAGCAAAGAGGGAACATATGAGATCTTATGGCATTTACAACAGTATCTTTCTCTCCTATTTCTCTCGCTATTCTTGCGCTAGATCTATGGTGACAAAATCCACAACTGTATAATGAGATCGGATCGATCTCACATATTTTACATCCTTTTACGACAAAGCCTATATCATGTAGTAGACCTGCCCTTGCAAGTTCTCTTACGTTTAATTTTAGTTTTTCTCCTATCAAATAGCATGTTTTAGAAACTGAGAGAGTGTGATCCAACATCGATCTTTTATAACTTCTTTTGCGCATCCTTAAAACATCGGTGATGGTATGGCTAGGTAATTCATCGAGTTTTTTTAGTTCTGATAGTCCAAACAAATCTTCTACCAATTCTCTATAGCGCTCAGATACCATACCAGCATATCCATCTATTATTTCCATTAATTATATTGTCACAATCAAGTATATTATTACAATCACCATCTCTGCCTAATTTTTTATAAAAATTTTTATTTATAGTTCAAATTTGCTGACATGATGCTTAAATATATTGAAATTGATAAAGAATAAAGAAACGTGATAACATGGAAGAAGGCATTCCAAATATAGAAGAAGAGATGAATTTCGTTTTATCCTACAACCTCGATGAACTTCATGAATGGTATCTAAACAACAAAGACTTTGTCGAGTACGTTTGGACACTTAGAGAAATGGACAAACCCTTTCCCACAGGTCTTACTGAATTGGACGATTCTATTCCAAAGGTTTTTGGACAGTTTGGTGTAGAATCCACTGGCAAGAGAAAATGGAAAGTCATGATATCCAAATTGTTTTCTTTCTTCAAAAAAACACTAGATAACCTAACTTCAGAAAATGTGGCAAAAAAAGACATTGACCACTTCGTATACAAACATCTATTAGATGAGATAAAAGACAAAGAAATGCTGGAGAAAGACGAGATAGATACACTTTTGAGGGCTATGAGCGTTCTTATCACATATAGACACGAACTAAATGAAGAAACTTTTTTGCAATCCTTAGAATTGTTAGAAAAAGAGATAAAGAGAGATTTAGGACTTCTCGTTGGTGGCACAATCACAGCCTTAGGAGCACAAGTAATGTCCCGAACTAAAAAGTTAGAGTCAGATTTGAAGTATTTATCTGAGAATTTCATCGATAAAATAAACAGCGGAAAATACAACCGAATGTTATCTACCATAGCCACAAACGTCGTGCATCTGAAGATGTCTCCTACGGAAGTGCTGAACGTTGTACAGATACCAAGTATTTTGTCCAAAGGACTAGGTAAATTCAATAAAGAAGCAGAAAATGCTATTTTTTCTCGTATAAATTTAGCACTAGAGCCTTCTCATTATTTTGAACCAGAATTTTTGGATCCCAAAGAAAAAAAAGCATCAGAGGAGGCATTAAAAAGTATCAAGAATCTTGCTAAGATAAAGAGAGAAGCAGAGATTTTGGTACAACGTGCTCTTGAGTCTGAAACAGAAAAGAGGATAGGAGAGGTAAAGGAAGAAATTCAAAGACTAATGAACGATTATTCCGAAGGAAAATTACCTGAAAAATTGTACAAAGAATATATAAATACTTACGAAAAAGAGTTGGAAATACTCATGTCAATGTTGAAGTAGCGAGGTGATGTTTTTGGAGTATGAAGTTCTCTATAGACCGTCTTTCTCTCTTTTGAAGATAAAACTTAATAGAGGAGAAAGTATAACCGCCGAAGCCGGCGCTATGGTGCATATGACTCCAACCATAGAGATAGAGACTCAGATGCGCGGTGGACGAGGTTTTGGTGGATTTTTGAAAAGTATTAAAACTTCTGTTCTTGGAGGAGAGTCTTTCTGGACCAATAGATTCTTTGCCAAAGAAGATGGCGAAATAGCGCTTACTGGACCGCACATTGGAGATATAGAGGCTGTAGAATTAAAAAATGAGGGTTTGATAATACAGAGCGGGAGTTACATAGCAAATACTCCAGGAATCGATATAGACACATCTTGGCAGGGTTGGAAGGGTTTCATTGGAGAAAGCGACATAATAATGCTAAGGGCAAGCGGTACAGGAACAGTGTGGGTTTCTTCCTTCGGTGGAGTAGATAAGAAAGAGCTGAAACCAGGAGAAAAACTCATCGTCGATACAGGACACGTAGTCGCGTTCAGCGATACGATGAACTACACAGTAAGAAGGGTTGGAGGTCTAAAGTCTACAGTTCTAAGTGGAGAAGGCCTCGTCTTTGAGTTCACGGGTCCGGGCCAAATACAACTTCAGACAAGACAACTTCCGGAGTTTGCAAGGTCTCTAATACCTTTCTTGCCCTTACAAAGGGACTAGAAGAGAAGGGGGTAATATTAGAAGGGGGTTATATCTAATTTTATGCTGAAATTATCTTATCCTACCTTACGCACCAAAATCGTAGATTTTGGGCGTGCCAATAATCTCTGATTATTGTGTATCACCCCCTCTCTACACCCCTTTATAAAGAAGGGGGTAATTACCCCCTTTCTAATCCCCCATATAATATTTAGATTAGAAAGTGGATGTGGAGTAGAAACGACTCATTTGGTACCGTTTATAAAATAATATCTGATATAATTGCGGGTGCAGCGAGCCACGCTGCATGCAAATGCTCTTAAGTAAAAATAGTTCATTTTTGAATATGAGATACATCGTAGTAAAGGCGATTCCCCCTCATAAAATTAGGCTTCACTTCGAAAACTACGATTATAAAGAGCCGCAACCATATATCTACGAAAATGGAGTCTGGAGAAGAGCGATAAGACTCGTAGAGAAGTTAATACCTCTAGAAATCGAACTCAATGAAGATCCAGAAAAGCCAGAATTGAGGGCTAATATCTACTCGGATATATCAATATCGGAAGAAAAGAAAATTGTTGATATAATTAGGAGAATTTTCAACGCCGACTATGATCTAAAGCCTCTCTACGATTTTATGGACTCAGACCCTGTGTTGAAAAGAGTAAAAGATAGTCATTACGGTCTTATACCTCCCTCAACAAACACAGTATACGAGGCGGTTATCAAAACAATAATCCAGCAGCAGATTTCTCTTCGAGTAGCTTACCATATGACTTGGCTCTTAATCAAAAGGTTTGGAGATTGTATTAAAATAAATAATAATGAATTCTGGGAATTTCCTTTGCCAGAAAAGTTGGCTAGAGCACCTTTAGAAGAACTAAGGGAGTGCAAGTTGAGTAGAAGAAAATCTGAGTATATAATTGATTTCTCTAAAGAGGTTCATTCAGGAAGATTTGATCCGGAATCTCTAAAAAAAATTGATCACGAAGAAATAGTTGAGAGATTGACGCAGTTTAGAGGGCTGGGTAGATGGAGCGCGGAATTAATTACGGTTACTTCCATCGGATTTGAGAATGTAAATCCGGCAGGAGATTTAGGAGCGAGAAAGGCTATATCACAATTTTATGGAAAAGATGAGATAATGTCTGAGAACGAGGTAAGAAAGTTTACAGAGAAATGGGGTAAGTACAAAGGTATAATAACCTATTATCTCATCGCTGAAACACTGCATTAAAACAAGAATTTTTTCTCTTCTATAATTATTTCACCAAATTTTACACCAATTATATACCCAATAATAAGAATTAAAAGCAAAAGAATCGTAAGAATGACTAAAAAAGCTAAAATCGGCGTGCCTACATTTAGCGGGAATCCGGATGGAGAACCCATGAGAAGCAATAGAGTAAACAACCAAAATAAGAAAAGCGGACTTGTAGCCAAAATTGCCCCGATAATATCCTTTCTCACGAGTCTATCTTTTATTAACCTTGTTAATGTGAAAATTATAAAAAATGAAATGACTAGAAAAATAAACAGCAAAAATATTGATAGAGATGGATTTTCTATCATAGAAAGCATTATATCTTTATTTCTATTTATTTTTGGCGAAGAATATGAATTTACCGAGATGTCCAGAACCTAAAAAACTTTGGGAAAAGAAGGTCGAAGATATTAGAAAAGCATCAACACCAGACATATTCTTCATAGTATTAAATCCTCGCGGTCTTCCAAGCTATCTCTGGACGCAATGTGGTTGGAATAAGATTTTAAAGGAAAAAGAAATCCGATGGCAGGACTTTCTAAAAATTCTTTCCTCCAACAAACATAATGTTAAGAAATGGATTCATGGAGATCTCTCATGGCAAGGATTCATAGGAACAATGGAAAAGTCTGCACTGGAATTTTACCTTCATTTACTTATGGAAAAGCCAGTTGTGAGGGATATAACTTCTAATAAATTCTCTCAAAATTAAACTAGCAGATATTTCAAGTCGCGTATTATGCACGTATTATGTGCCAAACAACCTCCTTTACAATTATTTATGTGTTTACAATCTCCGCACTTCATTATTTGCGTACTTCTAATTTTTTCTGATATTTCTTCGGTTCGAGTTAGAATAGAATCTAGGTCGTCTTTGAGTATGTTCCCTGCTTGTTTTTGTATATAAGGACACGGAGTAACATTACCCAAAGGATCTAAAGAGACTCTAAATCTACCAGCAGGACAGTATCCAAATCTTTTGAATCTTTTTTTCCTTTTCTCAAATCTTTCTTTATTGTTGAGAAAGAAATGAAAATCTCTCATAACAATCTTAGAATAAAGATTGCTTTTTTCTAAGGCGTATTCATATGCATCCTTTAACTGTTTTGCATTAGGTACTTTATTCGCTAACGTAAGCCCATGACCTATTGGCACTAGTATAAAACCCGCGAAGCCCCAGCCATTTTCATAAGCAATATCAATCATTCTCTTTAAATCTTCTATGTTATCGTTGAAGATTGTAGATCTTATCCACGGATTTTCTAGATAGTTCAACGCCTGTATAGCCTTATCAAATGTTTTTTCTTTGCCCCTAAGTAGGTCGTGTCTATTACCTACATAATCTAAACTAACAAAAACTAACGCCTCACCTAAATTTTCTGCAATTTCTCTAGTAATGGTAGTGCCGTTGGTCTGTAAATATATTTGAAAATCTTTCTTTATCGCATAGTTAAAGATCTTTAACCAGTCATTTCTTAGTAAAAATTCTCCTCCTGAAAAATTTAATTTTTCTACGCCGGTTTCCCACAAAATATCAATTAATTCAAAGACCTTTTCGGTCTCTAATTCATCTCCCATCCAAGTGTTCGAAAAGCAGTGTTTACACCTAAGGTTGCACCTCCATGTTAAATGCAGTATCGCTAGTTTTATCATGCTCTCTCTCCAAAATTTCATAATTTACTTCTCTCTATCTTTTCTGCGAGATTGACGCAAAAATTAAGAGTATCAGTTATCCATGTTTGATCAAAATTCCAAGCCTTAGTCTCAAGGCTAATTTCGGACGATGATACTTCGAACTTTATCAAATCTAATTCCAAGAGTTTTTGACTAGTTTTTAAATCTAAGATTTTCCTTATTTCTTCCTTGAACAAAGATTCTTTATCCAAAGAAGTGGGAATAAATCGAATCGTAAAATTTTCATCGAAATATGGATCACCAATCTCAAATGAACTCTTTAATCTCAAATAATATCTTTTTCTATTTACGGTGAATCCATTGGATATATTTCTGCTTAATTTTACCGTAAAATTATTGTATTGTTCTACTATTCCTCTAAAACTGTATTGAGCATAGCTTAATTTTACATCATGGCCTCTATAATTCCCCCACAGCCGGGGTTTCCCTCTTAGAATGCCGCTCTTGTAATTTAAATCCAGTCTTGATGCCACTTCCATCAAGATTTTTTCGTACCTTTCTCCAAACTTGTATACTGCCAAAAAAATCAATAATAGAGTTATGCCAACCGCTAAGATTATCTCTTTTGTGGATGGTGCTACAGGCATAAGACATCCCTGGAGTAAGTATACAAAGTAAAAATTAGAAAGAAATACTGATTTCTATAATTTTAACAGACCACACTAGTAGTGCAATTTCCAAAAAGCGTCGTTTCCAACTCTTTCTTCAATATTTACATCGTAGAAATTTTCTACTGGCTCTAGAATTTCAGGATTTCTTTCTAAAACAGTTTTTACGGCACTTCTGACTATTTCCACACCTTTTTTAGACATTTTACCGAGCGGTCTTCTGCAAACACCAGAGTCAATTCCCAAACCAGCCATTAAGGTCTTGCAGGGTAGGGGATTTCTGAATTTCTGGGGAACTTTCTCTTCTTTTCCTCTAACAGTGAAAGTTTCTTCTGTTTTCACGGTAACTACGCCGAAAAGTGGACTCAAAGCCTCTCTTAATGATTTGGCCCTATCAAGATCTTCGTCGAGGATTGCTTGGCACATTTCTTGAACTGCCTTCGGCACTATGTTGGACATCACGCTAATTACGCCTGCACCTCCGATCTCATGATCTGTCATCAAGGTATAGGTTATATCATCGTCGCCTGATAATATAACAAAATCTTCTGGAACAATTGTTCTAGTCCTCTTCATCCTTTCTATGTTTAGAGTGGCTTCTTTTACCGCGTTCACATTACCATATTCCTCTGCTAAGATTGCAAGATCCTCAGGCAACAATTCGCATCCTGTGCGCCCTGGAATCACGTAAGGTATAATTTCTAGATCTGGAAATCTCTCTGCTACAAATCCATGATACTCCATTCTCAATTCCATCGAAGAAGGTCCGTTGTAATAACTATCAACTAGTAAAATAGCATCTGTACCAGCATGTTGTGCGTGTTTAGTCCCTTCTAGCGTTTCACTTGTATTATTACTCCCTGTTCCGGAAATGTTTGTTTTTCTCTTCTTAGAGAATTCAATTGCCTTTTCAACAACCTTATTATGTTCATCCCAACTCATTGTAGGACTTTCTCCAGTCGTTCCCATAGCTAAGATTCCTGATACATTATTTTCGATTTGATAGTCTATATTTTGTTGGAATCTTTCCCAATCTATTTCAAAATCTACTTTTATGGGCGTTATGAGCGCCGTATAGCATCCTGAAAACCCCATAAAACCACCTTGGATTCTAATCCAGTATACTTTATTATTAAAAACTTTTGGAGGGGTGGAATACTTCTAATTTTTCCCTTTACTACTCCATCAGCCCCTCATTTTCTGCTATTTAATACATTAATCACTAACTTAATTTCATTATTTCAGCAGCGATTTTTTTAGAATCATGCCTTATCAAGATCTTTTTACTCATAACATCGGCTTCTACTACTTCTTTTATCCCTAAATCATATATTTCCTGAGCGTTATAATCTACCTGGTAGGCTTTTTCCTTGACGTATTCTTTTAATGCTTCTTTAGAGGCTTTTCCGGAGTTAACTATGACAGAACCAATAACTCCTTTGCCTAAATATCTTTCAATTGTCTTTATGTGATCTGTTGCTGTGTAATTGTTTGTTTCTCCGTATTTTGTCATCAGGTTACATACATATATCTTCTTCGCATTGGAAAGTCTTATTGCATCCGAAACACCTTCTACCAAAAGATTTGGAATAATGCTCGTGTATAAATCTCCTGGACCTATAACTATAGAATCAGCATTTTTAATGGCTTTTAAAGTATCTTTGTATGCTCTTGCTTTGGGATCTAAGTAAGCCTTTTCGATTTTTAGATCTGGATTGTGTTTTGGGATATCTATATTTGTTTCGCCGCAAATTACACTACCATCTTCCAGTATAGCGCATAAATCAACATTATCTAAGGTTACAGGCAGTACTTTTCCTCTAATCTTCAAAATTTTGCTGGTTTCTTTAATAGATTCCTCATCGCTCCCTGTAATATCTGCTAAAGCAGTTAAGAACAAGTTGCCAAAACTCCGTCCTTCCAAAGAACCTTTTGGAAATCTGTATTGAAATAACTCTTTCATCAATTCTGTCTCTTCGGATAAGGCCACCAGACATCTCCGCAAATCTCCGGGAGGTAAAACTCCATATTCATCTCTCAATCTCCCTGTATCTCCTCCGCTATCCATTGTGGTTACAACTGCGGTAATGCTGCATAAACCCTCTTTTGCATACTCTTTTAGACCTTTGAGTACTGTGTAACTTCCTGTTCCACCACCAATCACTACTATGTTTTTCATTTTTTCCCTTATTGATTATTCATTTCCAGATAGATCTTATTTACGGTTCTTCCAGAGAACTTTTGATCATTTTATATGTCTCTCAAACCAAGCCCCGTTACTAAACAGACTACTTTTAGATCCTTGAATTCCTCTTTTATTTTAAGCAATCCGGCAAGGCTAACAGCTCCGCTTAGTTCGGCTAAAATTCCTTCTTTTGAGGCTAAAATCTTCCTTGTATTTATTATCTCTTGATCAGTCACCGCTATACCAATACCATTAGATTCTTTTAAGGCATTTAACGCTTTTAGACCATCGAGAGGGTCTCCACACGCTATTGCTTCAGCGATTGTACTCGGAACAACTGGCTCGATGCCATCTTTATTTCCCAAGAAGGCTTTTACCACCGTGTTACAACCTGCTGCCTGAACTCCCACTAATCTTGGGAGTTCACCCACCAAATCAACCTCCTTCATTTCGTTTAAGCCTTTCCAAGTAGAATGTAGTAATGTTCCATTTCCTATGGGACAAACTATTAAATCTGCTTTTAATTGATCTGTGATTTCAAAACCTACTGATTTTTCTCCTTCTCCTCTGTAAGGGTAGTCCCCAGTCAAGTATTGACCTTTCTCCTCGAAAACTTTCCAAGCCAAATCCTTGGCTTTAGTATAATCGCCATTCACCAACTCAATATCTGCACCATAGGATTTTATCTGCTTTAATTTTATTCCTGATGTATCTCTTGGAGCGTAAATTCTGGCCTTGATATTCGCTACTCCACAATAAGCAGCTATACTGGCGCCCATATTGCCAGTAGAAGCGCAAACGATTTCTGAAACTCCGAATTCCAACGCTTTGGATATCTCAACAGTTGTTCCCCTGTCCTTAAAACTCCCTGTAGGGTTGTATCCTTCGCACTTGAAGTATAGTTCCTTCATCCCAATATCCTTCGATATGTTCTTTGATTTAATTAAAGGAACTCCACCTTCCCTCAAAGAAATGCAGTTTTCCTTCGATATGAGGGGAAAGAACTCTCTATAACGCCAATGCCTGAATGGTCTTTCTCGAAGCAGGTCCCATGAAATTTTTTCTTTGATCTCGCCGTAATCATAAATAATTTCCAAACCCTCAGAACAATCACATCTATATCTAATTTCCTTTTTTGAGTACTTTTTACCGCATTTAACGCATTCTAAATGTTTTACGTGCATAATCATACTTTGAGTTTATGTTAAAAAATTTAATGTCAAAGAAGTCCAAAAGATAAATATGTCATCCTTTTCTATAGATTGTGATTCCGGTATGCGAATATATGATAAGATTGCATGATGGGGGACGGTGTTTAAAATGGTCAGGCTCGCTGTATTTTCAGATTCGCACCTTGGAGCAGGTTTGGCTGATTTTCGTGAGAGAGAAAATGACATAATTAAGGGTTTTAGAGTTTTTACAGAAAAAATAGGGGAATCAAATCCAGATGGATTGATATTCGCAGGAGATTTATTCCATGAGGCTTATCCAAGAAGTCCGTCTTTGTTCAATTTTGCAGTTCGAGATTTCATTTGGTTGGAGGAAAAACTATCTCATAAATGCAAGACAACATCTGTGCCAGATGGCAAAGAAGTCCCGGCTTTTTTCGTGATTCACGGAAATCACGATGGAACAAGAGACCCCAAAAGTCCAACCAAGTATTCGAGTATTCTAGGGCTTTTTGAGATTTTTCAAATCGCTAACTACACAGATTTTGAGGTTAAAAACGGAATTACTAAGCCTAAAATTTTCCTTATGGAAGATGATGAGATAAAATTGGGCATTCAGGGGTTTGGCTACAGGCATCCGAATATTGCAAGAAAATTATTACCAGAGTTACGACCAGTAAACGATGTAGATTATAATTTGCTTTTGATGCATCAAACAATCGAGGGATTACAAACACCCACTACACCTATTCAGGGATTACTTCAGGAAGAAGTTGTTGAACTTGGATTCGACGTCATTGTAGACGGTCACATCCATAGGCCCTTGAAAGAGGCTCCTAAGATTCGAGATTCGCGAATGATCCTGCCGGGAAGCACTGAAAGAATTGATGCGGGAGAAATAGGAGAAAAAAAAGGTTTTTTCATTCTTGAATTTAATAAAAAAGGAATTAACACAATATTTAAAGAAATAGATTTAGATTCTGAGGTTCGAAGACTCTATAAAATAAAAGTCGGGATAACAGATTTTTTTGGTAGAGAAATACTAGACAAAGCAGTAAAAGAGGTCAAGTCAAAGGTAGAAGATCCACTAAATACATATGTTGTTGTGGAGTTATTAGGTGATGTAAAGGAGTCCGTCTCTCCAGATATTAGATCTGAAATCGCTGATGCAGTTAAGGAGATGGGGGTTGCTCACGTAGTAGTTCGTGATAAATCTAAATCGAAAATTTTGCCTGTAATCAGCATCGAGGAGTCTAAAACAATAGATATAGCAGAAGATCTGTTCAAAAAATTATTCGAAGAAAAACCATTGAAAACGAAGGATAAAAAACCAATCAGAGACGAAGAAATTACAAAAAAACTAGCAAATCTGACTTACAGAGTTTTTGAGGCCTCGAGAAGCAAAAATGATGACGAAACCGAGAGACTTCTTACAAAGGATCTCAGAAAGGTTGTAGAGCATCTCAAAGAAAAGGAGAGCATTCATGATAATTAAAGAGGTAAATGCAACCAACATTAAGACGCATACAGCAAATTCTCCTCCAATAAAATTTCAAAGAGGATTAAACGTCCTTTTGGGGAGAGTTGGTTCGGGAAAGAGTACAATACTCGATGCCATTATGTTAGGATTGTATGGATGGAGGGGAATTAAGTTCAAGAACCTTATAACCAAAGGCAAACCTGATTTTAGAATAGATATAACCTTCGAACATGACGGGAAAGATTACAGGGTCGTTAGAGGAGGAGATGAAGACTATCTGGAAGTTTTAGTAAACGGTCATCATCGTATTGCTAGCGGACACAAGAAGGTTACTGAAGAAATTGAAAAGATAATTGGGATTTCCAGAGATCAATTCCAGAACCTCTTTTACGCAAATCAGGGAGAGATAGCAAGACTGGTGACAGGTTCACCAGAAGAGAGGCAGAAAATAATAGACCGTCTTTTAGGACTAGAATCATTGAGAGAAGCGTATGATTGGTTAAAAGATCCATCAAGAGCAAATTTAGAGGATCTTAATAAGCTAAAAGAGGAGATTGCAAGACTCGAAGGAAGACTTCAAGGTAGAACACTAGTACAATTGGAAGAGGAGAGAAGAAAAAAAGAGAATTTGATAGAAGATTGCTCCTCCAAATTTGAAGAATTGGATGAGGAAATAAAGAGAACAGAGAAATCTTTATCCGAGATTCAGGGAAGGATAAAGGATTGTGAAGAATTTAAAGAAGAAATCGAAGGTTTCAATAAAAAAATAGAGCAAATAAACGTCGTGATTGAAGGTTTAATCGAAGAACTATCAAAATTAGATCCCGTTATTGTTAAGAAAGAAATTGAATATGTCAAAAATAATCTAACAAAATTAGAAGGAAAAAAATTAAAGTTAGAAGAAAAAGATGAAATTTTGATACGTGAGAGAGATCGAAGTTTAGAAGATATGGAGAGTTCTTTTTCTCGAATTAAAGATAAATTAGATGCTGAAATTCAAAAGATTAGAGAAGAATACGAGTATATGAAAGCTCAGATGGATGAGAAAAGAGGGGAGGAAAAAAAGACATCCAAACAAAAAAAGGATCTGGAAAAATTGGAGGCTGGTCCAGAGGCGCTCTGTCCCTTATGTAGAGGGCCTCTTACCGAGAAGCACAAAGAAAAAGTCATAAACGAATTAAAGACTGATTTAGATAAATTGAAAGCAAAGACTAGTGTTTTTGAAGAAGAAGTTAATGAATTAAACAATTTATTGAATGAAAAAGAGAATACAAAAAAAGCAAGAGAAGATATGGGTAAAACGGAGATTAAAGGGAGACGTGAAGAATACGAGATCAAATTAAATTCGGTTAGAGAAGAATTAGGAAGGATCAGAGAATTATTTTCAGGGGAAAAAACAAGGAAGGATGAATTAGAAAGGCAGTTAGAAAGTACAATAGAACGTAAAGAAGAATATGAGAGGAAAATAGGTGGAAATAAGCGTGAAAAGGATCAAATTATGTCTGAACTTAATGAAAAGATAAAAGACTCAATAAATCAACTTGGAATTAAAGGCTTAAATCCCATTGAAGAGTTGACTCAACTCAAACAAAATTTCGAGGAGGAGAGATCAGGGTTAACTTCAAAGAAAGAAATGTTGAGTATCAATAAAACAAAGATTGAAAGCAATGTTAAGGTATTAAGTAAAGAGATTGAAGAGTACAATAGTTTAATTGCGGATGCAAAAGATAAAGAAGAGAAGACCAAAGATTTGGATATCGTAGAAGAAGCCGATTATATAGCAAGGGATATAAGAGAGAAGTTTAAGGAGGCGAGGGAACTTATTCGTGTAGAAAGCCTTAAAATCCTCCAAGCCCAACTTGAAGATCTTTTCCTAGGAGACAACAAACTATACATTCATGGAGATTTTCACAGGGTGAGCCTCAAAGACAACTATGAGATAACCGTAGAGAATCCCTATGGGGAGATTTCCATAGATACGTTATCAGGAGGGCAAAAAGCAGTTGTTAGTTTGGCATTTAGATTTGCGGTTGCCAAGGCTTTAGCCAGGAATTTCGAAACTTGGCTGGTGGATGAGCCTACAGAAAGTTTGGGAGACGAAGATGTGGATCAATTAGCCAACGTTTTAGCGTATATACAAGAGATACCCCAGATAATAGTCGCTACCCATCATCCTGAACTAGCCAGAAACGCTCATGCAATTAGAGTATACATCGAAAACGGCGAAACTAATGTCGAGTATTGAAATTTAGTTTCTTTTTTACGTCCCTAGGTTCAATGATTTCTTTCTTAGGCTTTGGTACCACGGTTTTTATGCAAAGATAGGTTCCCAATCTCTTAGCCTCATTAATGTAGCCCAAAAGTGCATTTTTAGCGCCAATTTGATCTCCTATTTTTTCAATGGTAGTGGAGTCCCCTATAACTATCAATTTTTTCTTGCACCTGGACTTTGCAACATTTAACCTTCTCAAATCACCTAAAAAACCTATTTCGCCCTCTTCATTACTTCGAACCAAAGAAAGTAGTACGATATCATGTTCCCGTCCTTGATAAGAGTCTACTGTTCCTGATCTTATTTCCCTCTTTAAGTATTGTTTGATCCAACTATTCTGCCTCTGATAGGGTGTCAAAAGCAATATATCGTCGGTAGCATGTCTTAATAAATCTAAAATGGATGCTGCAACTACGGCTTCAAGAGGGTTGGATTTGCTGTAATCACCTAATTCTGGGCACGATCCTAATGTGTCAATAAAAACTAAAGTATTTTTAGGATCAGAACATACTTTTAAGATTTCTGAGGTTATTTCAGCCTTCAAATCCATTTCTTTCAGGATTTCGTTGTACTTATTTGTAATATCTTCAAAATCTACACCAAAAATCTCTTTGTGGTAGTGATCCTCTTTCTCTCCCGGATCATTTTTTAACTTAGAATCGTAGAAATGTTTAGATAGATAGTCTCCAACTTCATGGGGACATCTGTACTGTATATCCAGCATTCTATAGAGATCATAAGATTTCTTCTTCTCTAAATGTTCGATTACCTGATCAAACCAAGATCTCATGAGTCTCTTAGCATCTCGATCCTCTACCACGGGCTCCAATTGTTTATGATCTCCTATTAAAATCCATTTTTTAGCAAAGATCCCTGGTATTATAGCTGTTGGTAAAATACACTGGGTTGATTCGTCCAAGAAGAGAACGTCGAAGGGTTGTTGAGAAAAGTGAGGATACTGTTCTCCTGGGGGAAACTCTGTAAAGGCGGAATAAAATGCATCGCTGAAGGCTGAAACAATCGTAACACCTACTAGATCTGCCTCCCTCAGTTTTTTTATTTCGTCTAGATCATCCTCCAAAGTATCTATGATTTCCACTTCTTTTGGTGGTCTGACTGCTTCCGGTTTTCCAACTCTAACGATTTTTGCCTGAAAATGTCTCTCATTTATCAGTTCAACTATCTTTTCAAGGGCGTTATCAACAGCATTATTCGTAAAAGAGGCAATTAAGATTTTTTTACCTTCTTTTAAAAGTTCTAACGAAGCATGGGCAATTACAGTTGTTTTTCCGGAGCCGAAAGGACCGTGTACAATTCCGTACTCGGATTCCATCATAAATCCTACTGCATGGTTTTGGCTTGGATTTAAATCCGTTTCGATTTCTCTTACTATAAAATTAGCCTCCGAAGGATTTTTTATTAGTTCTTTAAGCCTTAAAAAATGATTTCTTGTTTTTTTATTCATAGAAAATAATTCTGGAGCCTCTAAGATAGAGAGAGCAAACTTAGAACGTCTTGAAAGATCTATGAACGAAGCATCCATTCTTAGATTTTTCTTTTTAGTAATAACAGGAGAAGGCTTTTCTAAGAAGCGAACCCTAATTGAAGAAGGTTTGATATCCTCGATTAGAGCTCTACACCAACCATGACGAGGATTGCGTCCTGAAACACGAATGTAGGCATTATTGAAAAAATAAGGTGTTCTTTTTATGGTTTTATCGGCTTTTAAAATCCCTAAATCATGATGAATCGTCTCTAAGTATAAATTTGAGATAGTAAAACCTTGAAACTCTAGTTCAGATAATGGTAATTCACTCAGATTGACCAGTCTTTTAGATTGGGTCTCTTGTTCGAAATCGATTCCGTTACGCATATTAGAAAATTCGTTTTCAGGTACAAGGAGATCTATGTTGGAACAAATCACCTCTTTCTGACAGCCTTCACATCTTTGCTTCTCTGGTTCATAAACATGTATCGGAGGATCGTTAACAGATGACCAGTAAAGGTATTCGTCTCTGTTCCACAATAATTTTTTTAAGAAAGCCTCTTTTTCGTCGTTTTTTATAGTATATTTCTCTATCAGACCTCCGTCTTTCAAATCAAAAGCGAATAAATGGGCTTGGGATTCAGTTAAACCGATAGCATCTTCCATCAAAATCCTGTAGGCGTTTGCCTGTAATCTTCCTCTAAATACTGCTGGTCTATTCAAATCCTTATAATTTTCAGCGCTTTCTGTAAACTTCTGTTCTATCACTCTTCCTGATTTTTTCTTTCCTTTATATCTTAGAGCCACTGCATCTGCCCTTCCTATCAATCCAAATCTAGGACTCATCAAAGAATACTCTGACCACGTGTAGGATTCAGGATCTCCTTCTGATATCCAACTAAAAAGATCGTATGCTGTCTCTGCATAACTATGTAGGCGTGACAGAGCATTTTTTATTAATTCTGTGATTTGGGAATAGTTTTCCATCTCTTGGTTGGCTTTCTTTAGTCCTTGATCTATGGCTTCGTCAATGTTTTTTCCCGCTTTAAATTCTTCCCACGCAGCATTCCAAAATTCCTGAAATACGATATGATTAATTCTTCCAAGAATTTGCTTTTCTGTGGGCTTGAATTGGATTCCAAACCTTTGATTTAAAAATATTTCCATAGGACAAAAAAACAGAGCAGAGTCCACGTTAACCAATCTATCTAAGGCTACGGTAACCGGAGGGCCATTTCTCCAGAATCCGTATCTATCTTTACGAGGTGGTTGCCATCTGAACCACTCATTATGCTCTGGAATCTTATGAAACAACAATCGCGATCCCAGACGAACTATCTTTCTATCATAGAACTCAACGAGACTCGGATAGGTTCCATCATAATCTTCTGGTTGTGAAAAGAATACCAAACGCTTCGATTTGTCCTCAAGTTGTAGAAAAGTCTTTACGTAAGGATTTCCGTTTCTATCTATTTCTCTGGTGGCTTGCTGTACGATTCCTACGGTACCAAAAACCATGAGAAGCCCCTAACTTTTTTTAGAAAAATGCCTTATTAATGTTGGGATCTTATCTTTCAATATTTATTTTAAAATCTCTCCAGTTCTTGGATCGATCCAAAAATAATGATATTTAATTGGTGCTTTCGGCGATGGTATATCGGATTTCCGTTTATTAGATTTTGCTTCAAAAACACGATCTAACGAGAGAAAATCATCCTCCCA
>CAYFZR010000087.1:0-36223 GCA_964347835.1 uncultured archaeon | reverse complement strand
TTTGGGAGCCCTTATATGGGAATTCACGAAATATTAGAGCGGGAAAAATCCGAAGAAAAACCTGATGAGTGGTGGAACGCTATTCCAGAACAAGGTACAAAAACTGTAAGAACTGAAGAAGCAGTTCTAGTAACATTAGGAATAGTAAATTCAGTCCGGAGGCTAGTCTATGGTAAAGAGACATCAACCGAGGAAAGGCTCCTTGGGGTATAGTCCAAGAAAGAGGGCACAGAGGATAATTCCGAAGATGAAAAGCGCCCCACAAGACGAGTTAGTAAGGATTCAAACCTTTATTGGATATAAGACAGGTATGACGCATATCTTTATGATAGATGATATACCAGGAAGCCCTACAGAAGGCTTGGAGATAAAAGTACCGGTTACAGTTTTAGAAACTCCACCAATAAAGTTAATTGCCGTAAGGACTTACGAAGAAACTCCTAAAGGACTTAAAACTTTCTCTGAATGTTGGTCTGATGTAAATGAGGATTTAAGAAGGAAGTTAACGATACCAAAAGAATTTAATCACGATTTAAACACCATCGAGAGTGAATTGGAGGAGATCCATGATATTAGGGCAATTCTTCAAACTAACCCAAGGTTTGCCAACATTCCGAAGAAAAAGCCGGAGTTACTTGAAAGTCCTGTTTCTGGTAAGAATCTAGAAGAAAAATTTGATTATATTAAAGAACATTTCGGAAAGGACATCGAAATCAAAGATGTGTTTAGACCAGGTGAATTGTTAGATACGATTTCAGTGACGAAAGGGAAGGGCTTTCAAGGCCCTGTAAAGCGTTGGGGAGTCAAGATACAACCAGCTAAGACGGCTAGGAGCAGTAAAGGAAGACACGTCGGAACGCTTGGTCCGTGGACTCCTAAAAGAACGAGTTGGAGAGTACCTTTAGGGGGTCAAACCGGCTATCATAGAAGAACTGAATTTAACAAGAGGTTGTTGAAGATCGGAGAAGATAAAATTTCATTTACTGGAGGCTTTCCTCATTACGGTCTAATCCGGAGCCAATACGTTATGCTTCATGGTTCAGTTCCAGGTCCTCAAAAGAGACCTGTGGTTTTGAGACCAGCAATACGTCCTCCAAAGAGAAAACCAAAGGGAGCGCCGAATATAACTTTAATACACAATTTGGAAGAGTTATAAATGAAAACAAATGTTTATACATTGAAAGGCGAAAAAAAAGGAGAAATTGAACTGCCTGAGGTATTTTTAGAATCATACAGACCAGATCTAATCAGAAGAGCAGTACTTTCATCCATAACCGCGAGAATTCAGCCATGGGGAACTGACCCTAGGGCTGGTAAAAGAACAACTGCTGAATCAAGAGGTACAGGTTTTGGAGTGGCTAGAGTAAGAAGGATCAAGGGCCGAGGTCATCACGCCGCCTATAAAGGTGCATTCGTTCCTCAAGCAGTAGGCGGAAGAAGAGCGCACCCTCCTAAAACGACAAAAAAAATCTATGAAAAAATAAATAAGAAGGAGAAAAGGTTGGCAATTAGATCTGCTATTGCCGCTACAAAAGATTCTGAATTGGTTAAGGCTAGAGGACATAAAATAGATGGAGTATCGGAGTTGCCTTTAATAGTTGAAGATAAATTTGAGGCTCTTAAACAGACGAAGAAGGTAAAAGAAGTACTCCAAGTGCTAGGACTCTGGCAAGATGTTGAAAAGGCCAAGAATAAAAAGATAAGAGCAGGTAAAGGAAAGATGCGCGGTAGAAAATACAAGAGATCGAAGGGTCCTTTGATAGTAATAAACAAAGATAAAGGTGTTAAACTTGCATCAAGAAATTTATCTGGTGTAGATATAGTTACGGTAAAGAATATAGGTATTGAACATCTGGCGCCAGGAACTCACGCCGGTCGATTAACCTTGTGGACTAAATCCGCGATAAAAAATCTTGGAGAAAATTAAAATGCCACACACCATAATACGCCATCCAGTAATAACTGAGAAGAGCATTAGATTAATAGACACAGAAAACAAGCTAGTCTTCATAGTCGATAGAAAGGCAACTAAAAAACAAATAAAAAACGCCATCGAAAAATTATACGAAGTCGAAATAGAAGATGTGAACGTTTGTATAACCCTAAAAGGTACTAAAAAAGCATATATAAAACTAAAGTCAGAGTTTTCCGCGGATGAGGTTGCTACCAGAATCGGAATATATTAGGGATAGAGTATATTAAGGATACATACGTATTAATATAAATCCTTGAACTTAGGTGCTGTTCATGGGGAAAAAAATAATTGCGCAGAGAAGGGGTAAGGGATCCTCTACTTATAGAGCACCATCCCACAAATACCTCGGAAAAGTAAAGTATAGGACGCTGGATGAGCGCGAGAGGGGAGATTCATTGCTAGCTGAGGTCATCGATGTACTTCATGATCCAGGTAGGACCGCACCTGTGGCAAGAGTTAGGTATGAAAATGGTGAGGAAAGACTGGTACTGGTAGCAGAGGGTACTAGTACAGGTGATATAATCGAATGTGGCATTTCTGCGCAAGTAAAACCAGGTAATGTTCTTCCTCTGGGAGAAGTACCAGAGGGAGTCTATGTATTCAATATCGAGTCACAACCTGGCGATGGCGGAAAGTTTGTAAGATCCTCAGGTTGTTTTGCACAAATCATAACCCACGATATTGGTAAGGTAGTCGCCCGCTTACCTTCAGGGGTATTTAAAGAATTTAATCCAAGATGCCGCGCTACTGTAGGAGTAGTTGGTGGCGGTGGAAGAAGAGAAAAACCTTTTTTGAAGGCAGGGAAAAAATATCAGGCCATCAAATCGAAATCCATAAAGTGGCCCAGGGTTAGAGGAGTTGCCATGAATGCTGTGGATCACCCATTTGGCGGAGGAAATAAACAACATCCTGGAAAGCCCATGACGGTTTCAAAAGATGCTCCTCCCGGAAGAAAAGTTGGACAAATAGCGGCGAGGAGAACAGGAAAACGATGAGAGGATAGGATAGAGGTATAAGGTATTAGAGGTATAATGCAATGTCATCAAGAGAATTTGGATATCGTGGAAGAACGTTAAAGGAAATCCAACAAATGTCTCTAGAAGATCTGGCACAGATCCTTCCGAGTAGGGCAAGACGTTCTCTACTTAGGGGTTTGCCTCTTAGAAAAAAGAAACTTTTGGAGAAGGTAAGAAAAGCAAAAAAACTGCAATCACAAGGAAAAAATCCTGTGATAAAGACTCATGAGAGGGATGCAATCGTTTTACCCGAGATGGTAGGTTTGAAAATTGCGATACACAACGGAAAAGATTTTGCTTATGTAGACATCAAGCCGGAGATGGTAGGTCATTTTCTGGGGGAGTTTGCGCCAACCAGAAGAAGAGTGACCCATGGAGAGCCCGGAGTTGGAGCGACAAAGTCTTCTCTTTACGTACCATTGAAGTAGGTGTCATTCGATGAAACTTGGATATTCGTTCAAAGAGGATACAGAAAACACCGCCAAGGCGATGGGCAAGGAACTTAGGATCTCTCCTAAACATTCCGTTGAAATATGTAAATTCATAAAAGGTAAGCAAGTTGATGTGGCTAAGAGAATGCTAACGGAAGTAATAGAATTAAAGAGACATGTTCCAATGAAGAGACACAACAAGAAAGTGGGTCACAGAAAGGGAAAATTTAAATGGGATGCTGGTAGGTTCCCAAAAAAAGCAGCTTCCCACATACTTAAAATTATTGAAAGTGCAGAGGCAAATGCGGTTTATAAAGGACTTGATCAGGATCGATTGTTTATAAAATACGCAGCAACTCACAGGGGAAGAGTAATCCGCGGCTTCAAGCCTAGGGCGTATGGTAGAGCAACTCCTTGGAACACTTCCACCACCAATGTTGAAATAGTACTTGAGGAGAGATGATATGGCCATTGAGAGACAATTTGTGCAGGAAGGCATAAAAAGACTACAAATTACGCAGTTTATGCAATCAGAACTTAGGAGATCCGGATACGCAGGTATAGATATTCAAAGAACACCTCTTGGAACAAGGATTATGGTTTATGCAGAGAGACCGGGAATGGTAATCGGAGGAAGGGGAAGAAACATACAAAAGTTAACCAAATTAGCTGAGAAAGAGCTTGGAATCACAAACCCTCAAATTGAGGTAAAAGAAGTTGAAGTTGCTGAGTTGAATCCTCAGATTATGGCATATAGGCTTGCTAGGCTGCTTGAAAGAGGCATCCATTTTAGAAGAGCGGCCTATAGCATACTTAGACGAATCATGGATGCGAATGCAAGAGGTGCAGAAATAATCATATCCGGAAAGTTGACTGGAGATAGGAGCAGAACTGCAAAGTTTTCACAGGGAGTAATAAAACATTGTGGAGAACCTGCCTTAACGTTGATGGAGGAAGGATTTGCTCAGGCATATCCCAAACAAGGTGTGATTGGAGTCAAGATTAGGATAATGTCCCCCACTGTTGTCCTACCTGATGAAATTCGCATAGAAAAAGAAGAGAAAAAAGAAAAGATAGAAAAAGACATCATAGAAGAGCCAGAAATTGAAAAAACATTAGAAGAAGAGGAAGAAATATTAGAGAAACCTGAATTAGATGAAGAGATAGTAGGAGACGAAGAATGACGTTAAAAGCAGACGAAATCAGAGATATGTCGATAGAAGACATGGAGGAGAAATTAGAGGAATTGAGATTAGAATTAGCCAGAGATAGGGCTATAGTTGCAGCTGGGGGAGCATTTGAAAATCCAGGTAGAATTAGATCTTTGAAGAGGACTATCGCAAGGATACTCACCATTATGGAGGAGGTCAAAAAAAGAGAAGGAGAAAAAGAGTAGATGGTCGTTTGCAGTACATGTGGTTTACCGAGCGAGGTGTGCGTCTGCGAAGAGATAGCCAGAGAAACGCAGAAACTCAGGATATATACCGTAAAGAGAAAATTCGGAAAATTGATGACAATTATCGAGGGTTTCAACGAGAAAGACGTTGATATAAAGAATCTATCAAAGAGATTGAAGTCTCACTGTGCTTGTGGCGGAACAGCAAAAGATGGAAAAATTGAGTTACAGGGAGATCAGAGAGAAACGGCTGGCAAAGCTCTTCAGAAACTAGGATTCCCGGAAGACATGATTGATATAATATGATAACACCACAGAACATTCTGAGACACGAACTGAGCGGTCTCAGAGCGAAAATAGAGTTCAGCAAAAACAAGACTTTAGTAGGATTAGAAGGAACAATAGTCAATGAAACGAAAAATACCATTACTATAAAGACCAAAACCAAAGAAAAGATTATTTCGAAGTCGGTAGTAACATTAAGAATTTATTTGAATGGATCTATATTAATAGACGGTAAGATGCTGATAGGTCGCCCTGAAGAGAGAATTAAAAAGAGTATGTGAGGTAGAGAAATGCGAGATATCGGTTTGGAAATTGTACCAATAAGAGAAAGATGTAACGATAAGCGCTGCCCATTCCATGGTGAATTAGCGGTAAGAGGGCAAATAATCGAAGGAGTTGTTGTAAGCGACCACATGGATAAAACCGTCGTGGTACAGCGAGTATACCTTAAACATATCCAGAAATATGAGAGGTATGAAAGGAGAAGATCTAAGATTCTCGCTCACAATCCGCCATGTATTAATGCAAAGAGAGGAGAAAAGGTAAAAATAATGGAATGCCGCCCGTTGAGTAAAGGAAAAAATTTCGTCGTAATAGAGAGAAAGAAGGAGTGAAAGTGGCTCGTCCAACAAAAAAAGTCGCAAAGGCTAAGAAGGGTAGAGTAAGCAAAAAGGCACCCATAGGTAAGATGCGCCCCTCAGGGATAACTAGATCCTTACCCTTAGGAGCGGAATTGGCGGTAGCTGATAACTCCGGGGCAAGAATCATTGAAATAATATCCGTAAAAGGCTATAGAGGAGTTAAAAGAAGAATCGCTTCCGCCGGCGTAGGGGACATGATAGTAGCGTCTGTAAAAAGAGGCGTTCCCGAAATGAGAAAACAGTTGGTAAACGCAGTTATAGTAAGACAAAAAAAGGAATTTAGAAGGATAGATGGGATTAGAGTAAAATTTGAAGATAATGCCGCTGTTATAACTACTCCGGATGGAGATCCCCGTGGTTCGGATGTAAAAGGCCCCATTGCAAGGGAGGCAGTAGAGCATTGGCCAAGGATAGCCGGAATCGCAAGCATAATAGTATAGGTGACCCGAATGACTAAAAGTAAACAGCCTGGAAAACAGAGAAAATTCCTTTATAACGCACCAAAACATAGAAAAAGGAAACTACTTTCTGCAAAACTCTCTGAGGAATTGAGATTGGTATATAAGAAAAGATCTATTCCAATAAGAGTTGGTGATACAGTGGAAATTATTAGAGGCGACCATAGTAATATGAGTGGAAAGGTAGTAAGAGTAGATACAAAGGGAATTAAGATTTATTTGGAAGGCATTACTGTTGAGAAGGTAGATGGCACCAAAAAAATATTTCCAATCCATCCGTCAAATCTTCAGATCACGAAGTTAAACCTTGATGACAGTGAAAGAGAAATTATATTCCAAAGAGGTAGTAAAATTGAGTAAACACATGAAAAGACTTACGATACCAAAACACTGGCCATTGCCTAGAAAGATTGGAAAATGGGCGCCAAAACCTAGTCCAGGCCCTCATTCAATTGAAAGATCACTCCCGCTTCTTGTAATAGTAAGAGATGTATTGGGCTATTCAGATATGTCAAAAGAGGCAAAAAAAATAATACACGAGAAAAACATTATGGTAGACGGAAAGATATGTAGGGATCCAAAATTACCAGTAGGTTTGATGGATATATTAGAAATAAAAACTACAGATGAAAAATTTAGAGTTTTGATTGATGAAAAAGGCAAGTTGATTTTAAACCCTATAGGTGAGGAAGAATCATACTTTAAGTTGTGTAGGATTGAGGATAAGAAGGTCATAAGGGGTGGCCGATATCAGTTGAACCTTCATGATGGGCGTAACTACATCGTAGATGATAAAAATATCAAAGCAGGCGACGTTTTATCTTTAAAGGTGCCAAATCAGGAGATTATAGATATCTTAAAGTTTGATATTGGCGCACGTTCATTAGTTATTGGTGGATCTCACCGAGGCGAAATCGGGAGAATCGACCAAATAAATATTATAAGGAGATCCCAACCAAATATTGTCACCTTAACAGTTAATGGTAAACAAATTCAGACCATAAAAGAATTTGTTTTTGTTGTTGGAAAGGATGAATCAGTGATATCATTGGGCAGGTGATTCTTTGCAAAGGAAATCTAATTATTTAGGAAATAATCCAATGAGAGAGCCTTACATATCTAAAGTAGCCCTTAACATAGGAGTCGGTGAATCAGGAGAAAAACTATCAAAAGCAGAGACATTAATAGAGCGTTTAACCGATCAAAGACCTGTAAAAACATATGCTAAGGTTACAAATCCGGATTTTGGAATTAGGAAAGGTCTCCCTATCGGAGTAAAGGTAACCCTTCGAAAGGAAAAAGCGGAAGAAATACTCAAAAAAGCCTTTGAAGCTAAGTATAACAAATTAGAGCAATCCAATTTTGATAATCACGGAAACTTATCTTTTGGGATAGAAGAGTATATAGACATCCCAGGATTGAAGTACGATCCTGATATAGGAATATTTGGACTCAATGTGAGCGTTACCATAGAGAGACCAGGCTACAGGATAAGAAGGAGAAAACTTAAAAAGAGGAAACCATCAAAGAGGCACCAACTTACAAAAGAGATCGCAGTCAAGTTTATCGAAGACAAATTTGGAGTTATCGTGGAGGAATAAAATGGAAAAAAAGTTCGGCAAAGGAGCAAATCAGTGTAGAATTTGCGGACAATATAATAGTCTTATTAGAAGATATGGCTTATATGTATGTAGACAGTGTTTTCGGGAAATCGCTCCCAAGATTGGATTCAAAAAATATAGTTAGGAGGTTTTTATTTTGCTGATGGATCCCCTCTGTGACGCTCTATCTAACATCAAAAATAACGAAAATGTAGGGAAAAAATCTTGCATCGTAAAACCCGCATCGAAATTAATTGGTAAAGTTCTAAGAGTTATGCAAGAAAATGGTTACGTAGGTGAATTTGAATTCATTGATGACGGAAAATCAGGAAAATTTAGAGTTGATTTGCTTGGGAGGATAAATGATTGCGGAGTTGTTAAACCAAGACATTCGGTCAAAAAAGACGAATTTGAGATATGGGAGAGAAGAGAATTACCCTCAGAAGGCTTTGGCCTGCTGATCGTAAGCACATCGTTAGGAATAATCTCTCATGAAGAAGCGAAGCGGAAGGGAATAGGTGGAAAGTTGTTGGCTTATGTTTACTGAGGTGTCAATTAATGGATATTGTCAGAGAAAAAATTGAGATTCCAGAGGAAGTAAATGTTCTGGTAGAAAACGGTAAGTTAGTTGTAAAAGGAACTAAAGGTACTTTAGAAAGAGACTTCTCTTTTCCGGGCGTTGAAATAATCAAAAAGGAAAAAATTATTGAGATTACTACCACACGTCCAAAAAAAAGTCAGATAGCAATAATCGGTACAATCCGAGCGCACATAAAAAATATGATTAAAGGAGTTACAGAGGGATTTACCTATAGATTAAAGATCGCGTATGCCCATTTTCCAATAAGTGTAAAGGTTTCAGAAGACAAGGTCATAATTGAGAACTTTATAGGAGAGAGACACCCTAGAACCGCTAAAATAGTTGGAGATACAAAGGTCGAGATTAGTGGGGAAGACGTTACTGTCAGCGGTATAAATAAAGAAGAGGTTGGTCAAACTGCTGCTAACATAGAACAAGCAACAAAGGTAAAAAGAAGAGACCTTAGAGTCTTCCAGGATGGTATCTATATTATAGAAAAAGACGGCAAAAGTATAGTGTAAGGTGAGATAATGAGAGCAACAGAGAAAAAAGAGGTTACGAAAAAACAAAAATCAAAGAAACCAAAGTTCCTGAGACAAGAATTTCATAAGAGGAAAAGACTTGATGATACTTGGAGGAGACCAAAGGGATTACACAGTAAAATGAGAAAAAGATTAAGGAACAGGGGCACAATGCCAGGTTCAGGATACGGTTCTCCTAAATCTAAGAGGGGAATGCATCCCTCCGGATACGAAGATGTTTTGATTTATTCAATTTCTGATCTCAACGATATAAATCCAAAAACTCAGGCAATAAGGATCGCTGGGGGAGTTGGATCGAGAAAGAGACAAATGATAGTCGAAAAAGCAACGGAGATGGAAATAAGAATAATCAATCCATAGGCGATTCAAATGGATGTTAGGATTCAAAGACGATTAGCAGCGGAAATCTTGAAAGTTGGTGAGAACAGAATATGGATAGATCCTGACGGACTAGATGATGTGTCCATGGCATCGACCAGAGACGACATCAGAAGGTTGATATCACAAGGTATGATCAGAGCAAAACAAAAAACAGGAATAAGTAAATTTAGAGCCAGAAAAGTTGCTTTACAGCGCAAAAAGGGAAGAAGAAGAGGACAAGGCTCAAGAAAAGGTAAAAAAGGATCAAGATACACTAAGAAAGAAAGGTGGATGAATACTATGAGACCGATTAGGAGACACCTTAAGAATTTACGAGACCAAGGTAAGATAACCCCCTCTCAGTACAGGGAGTGCTACCTAAAGGCAAAGGGTGGAGTATTTAGAAGCGTATCTCATCTTGAGATTTATTTAAGATCACAAGGAATCCTAAGGAAATGATAAAAAAATAGGAAAGGAGATATAACAAATTGGCTAGAAGAGCACGCAGAAGAGCAAAAAAATCAGTTACAAAAGGTCCTAAGAGAAGGGTACCTTTCCGTAGGAAGAGGGAAGGGAAAACTGATTATAGGCTTAGAATTAAACTCCTTCTCTCAAATAAACCAAGATTAGTAGTGAGAAGGAGTTTGAAAAACATTAACGTCCAACTTATAGATGTCTCTGAGAATGGGGACGTTACAATTACGAGCGCGAATTCTAAGGAATTAGGAAAATTCGGATGGAAAGCTAGCACAGGAAATATTCCGGCTGCATACCTTACAGGACTTTTATGCGGCGTTAGAGCCTTAAAAATCGGTAAAAAAGAAGCAATATTAGACATAGGCCTCCAAACACCAATTCGCGGATCCAGAGTATTTTCTGCTTTAAAAGGTACAGTTGACGCTGGAGTAGATATCCCTCATAGTGGAGAGATCTTTCCAGATGATAGCAGGCTTAGAGGCATGCATATATCTGAACACGCTGATTTTCTAAGAAAAGAAGATCCGAAAAAGTTAGAAAAGCAATTTTCAAAGTATATAACATTAGGAATCGAACCAGCCAGTATACCAAAGATGTTTGATGATGTTAGAAATAATATACTCGCTATGGAGGAGTAGAAATGGAAGAAATCGAATGGAGTCCAAAGACAGAGTTAGGGAGAATGGTGAAAGAAGGGCAGATAACTGACATAGAAGAAATCCTTCGGAAAGGGATACCTATCAAAGAGACAGAAATTATTGATTTCCTACTTCCAGATCTTCAAGAGGAGGTCATTGACATCAACCTAGTTCAAAGAATGCACGGCTCAGGGAGGAGAGTAAAATTTAGAGCAGTGGTAGTAATCGGTAATATGGATGGAATTGTGGGGTTCGGAATAGGAAGTGCAAAAGAAGTTGGCCCTGCAATTAGAAAAGCCATAGATAAAGCAAAGATGAACATCATAGAAATAAAGAGAGGCTGTGGAAGTTGGGAATGCGTATGTAAAGAACCTCACTCCGTTCCCATGAGCGTCACTGGCAAGTCTGGAAGCGTTTCAGTAACGTTGATGCCTGCTCCGAGAGGACTAGGCCTAGTGGCAGGAGACATAGCGAAACACATACTAAGGTTAGCAGGTGTAAAGGATGTCTGGAGCATGTCGAAAGGAAACACGAGAACAACCTTAAACTTTGCAAGAGCCACATTTGATGCCTTAAATAAAACTATCAAGATAAGAGCTATGGACGAACATATAAGCAAATTAGGAATAAAGGTAGGAAAGTAAAATGCTTGCGGTAGTTAGGGTAAGAGGGCCTGTAAACGTGAGCAGTAAGGTAGAGGGTACAATGAATATGCTCAGACTTAACAGGGTTAATCACGCGGTAGTCATTAGGAATGATGGAAATTACAAGGGCATGCTCCAAAAGGCTAAAGATTACGTAACATGGGGAGAAATAGAGAGAGATACGTTAGCGAAGATGATAAGAGAAAGAGGCAGGTTGCTGGGTGATAAGAAGATTACTGACGATTATGTTAAGGAACACTTAGGATATAAGAATATAGAAGAGTTTTCGGAAGCTATTATTAAGGAAGAGGCAAAAATAGTTGATTTACCCGATATTAAGCCTGTTTTCAGACTCAGACCTCCAAAAAAAGGTTATGAAGGTATAAAGAGACCATTTGGTGATGGAGGATCTCTGGGCTATAGGGGGAGGGAAATAAACTCTTTACTCTTACGTATGATTTAGGTGAGTATAATGATCAGAAAGGAAAGAAAGACCAAGAAATACAGAGGATCTAAGACATGCGGAGGAGGAAGTAAAAAAAATAGAAGAGGCGCTGGACATAGGGGAGGACGTGGCCGTGCCGGGATGCACAAACACAAATGGACGTACACCGTGAAATACTCTCGCGATCACTTTGGAAAAAGTGGATTCAAGCGTGCGCCGAGTTTAGTCAGGACATGGAACGCCATAAACGTTGGAGAGATAGAAGGACTTGTAAATTACCTAATTATGGAAGGAAAGATAAAAAAGAAGAAAAAACTTGTATTAGACCTTACAAAATTGGGATACACCAAGGTTTTGGGTAAAGGTAAATTGGAGAGTGCCTTAACCATAAAGGCACCTGAATTCTCTAAAAGAGCAATAGAAAAAATTGAAAGTGCTGGTGGAGAAGCCGTTTTTAGCGGGTGAGAAGTTCGATGTCTTACTTATACAGACTTCGTCCCTTAATGCAGTATTTGCCTACTGTAACGATGCCTAAATATCGTATATCTTTTAATGATAAACTTAAATGGACCGCCATAGTACTCTTTGTTTTTTATATTCTAACTGAAATACCGCTTTATGGTCTGAGTCCTGCCAAGATTGATTACTTCGAGACTATGAGAGCAGTCATATCAGGAAAGTTTGGCTCTATTGTAACGCTTGGAATAGGGCCTATCGTAACGGCTTCAATCGTTATGCAACTTCTTGCCGGCTCTAAGATGATAGATCTTGATCTCAGCAAAGAAGAAGACAAGAAGATCTTTCAAGGAACCCAGAAATTGCTTGCTATATTATTCACAGTACTTGAGGCTGTCCCATGGGTTGTTATGGGAGGATTACCGCCAGATCCGAGTTTGGGTGTCAGTCTAAGAATGCTTGAATTCGTGTTGATAGCCCAGCTAACGATGGGAGCCATCATAATCATATATTTAGATGAGGTTGTTTCGAAATGGGGAATCGGTAGCGGTGTTGGATTATTCATTGCAGCTGGTGTAGCATCTGAAATTTTCATTGGTTCATTAAACCCTTTGAGTCCAAAAGATATGCCTGGAGAACCTTCTGGTGCCATTCCAGCATTCATAAATTCATTGATAACAGGCTCTCCTACTTTAGTTAGGGGAGGTCTGCCAGACATGTTAGCGCTATTTTCTACAATATTCGTATTCTTCTTAGTTGTATATTCAGAGAGTATGCGAATCGAAGTCCCTCTTTCTCATGGAAGAGTACGTGGGGCCAGAGGAAGGTATCCCATTAGACTCATTTATACTAGCAATATACCAGTTATTCTCGCAGCAGCCTTATTCGCCAACATACAATTGTGGGCAAGGATATTACAGGGAATCGGCCATCCTATACTGGGATCCTTTGGATCAGCGGGATCACCAGCCAGCGGTTTAGTATGGTGGCTTACTCCTCAAAGGACTTTAGCCGAGGACATTTTGCTTGGAACAGTTATTCTACCTGATATCGCTAGGTCACTGTTTTATCTTGCTTCAATGATATTGTTCTGCACGATATTCTCAAAGTTCTGGGTAGAGACAACGGGAATGGGTCCCAAAGATGTTGCGAGGCAACTTTCAGACAGTGGAATGTTGATACCAGGGTTTAGAAGAGACGTAAGAGTAATAGAGAAGATACTCGATAGGTATATACCATCGGTTGCGATATTGGGAGGTGCCTTTGTGGGATTTCTAGCGGCATTCGCTGATTTTACAGGCGCATTAGGAGGAGGAACAGGCGTCTTACTGACAGTTGGCATAGTATATAGGCTATACGAAGAGATTGCATCAGAACAACTAATGGAGATGCATCCGACAATTAGACAGTTCTTTGAGGCTTAAAGGTGGTTTTATGGTAGATTTCTCGTTCTTGTTTAATATAATGGACACGATTTTGAGTCCAATAAAATTTGAAGGTCCAAATGGACCCATGTTTACTATCCTTATAATAAGTGCCTTAATTTCAGTTGCAGTAACGTTGGTTCAAAAGTACACCGTAGATCAAAAAAGGATTGCTGAGTTAAGACGCCTAGCATTGGAATATCAAAAAAAATTGAAAGAAGCCAGAGAAAAAAACGACCAGAAAGAGATGAGAAAATTAACAAAAAAATTCACAAGCATTCAGAGCGAGATGATGTCAATGTCATTTCGACCGATGCTTTATTATATGCTCCCCTTATTCCTGATTTTCTTCTGGTTAAGGAACACTTATCCTTCCACGCAAGTAATCGTTGAATTGCCTTTCATCCTTCCTAAATATGGAGCAGACTTTGGCTGGTTGGGATGGTACATTTTCTGTTCCTTTGTAACATCAGTCTCTATTAGAAAGATACTCGGAATTAAATAATTGTAAATAAGGGTGATTTTAATGAAACCTAGGTTTAGATCCAGATCTTATAAAAGGATTTATAGAAAATCTCCAGGAGCAAGAAACGTTTTACATTTTAGAAGGAAGAGACCAAGTAAACATAGATGTTCGGAATGTAAAAATATCCTAAATGCGGTTAGTATCAGTGGTAAAAAGGGACCAAGCAGGATATTCAGCGGTAATTTATGTCCCAAATGTTTAAAATTAAAAATAAAGGAAGAAGTGCGAGACCAATGGTAACGATTACTATCGGAGGTAACCCAGGCAGTGGAACTTCAACCCTTGCCAGACATTTATCTTACAGAAAAAATTTGAGACTCGTATCAGTTGGAGAATTATTCAGAGAACTCGCCAAAAAAAGAGAAATCACCATAGAAGAACTGAGTGAGATAGCAGAGAGAGACTCCATGATTGATATCGAATTAGATGATCTTCAGAAAGAGATGGCTGAAGGAGGCAATGTCATATTAGAGGGCAGACTCTCCGGTTGGATGGTGAATGGGGATATAAAAATATGGTTAAAAGCCCCTGCTGAGGTAAGAGCAAAAAGAGTGGCGAGGAGAGATAATCTCGAAATAATACAGGCTTTAGAAAAGATTAAGAGGAGAGAATTAAGTGAAAAAAAGAGATACAGGAAGATATACAACATAGATATCGATGATCTCTCCATATACAACATAGTTTTAGACACGGAAAAATTATCACCTGAAAGTCTTGTTAAGATCATGGAAATATATTTGGATAACTTGAATAGGTGAGCGTATGAGTGCGATAGAAGTAGGAAGAATATGCGTTAAAACCGTGGGGAGAGAGGCAAGAAAACAGTGTGTGATTGTTGATATTATAGATGGAAATTTCGTCCTAGTTACAGGACCTAAGGAACTCTCAGGCATAAGGAGGAGAAAATGTAACGTAAAACATCTAGAACCTACTGAATATATCATAGAAATTGAAAAAGGTGATTCGGACGAAAAAATAAAAAAGATACTCGAAAAATCTAATTTAATAGACCGATTTAAAGAATGATCCCTGAAAAAAACATTTTGATCAAGTTTGAGAGCGAAACCGATTTTAGGTGGGGCATCCAACCAAGTAGGCGCTCTTTAGAAGAATATATTGAAAAGGGCGTCATAAACATAGATAAACCAAAGGGTCCTACCTCTCATGAAATAGTATCGTGGGTAAAGGAAATAATAAAAATAGAAAGGGCAGGACATGGAGGTACGTTAGATCCAAAAGTTAGTGGAATCCTCCCAATTACCATAGAAAAGGCTACAAAGTTAGTTCAAGTCCTTCTACCATCTGTGAAGGAGTACGTATGCGTCTTAAAGTTGCACAGGGAAACCAGCGAAGAGGATTTAAAAAGAATTTTTAAGGAGTTTTTAGGCACCATCTACCAGAAACCGCCAATAAAATCTGCAATAAAGAGAGAGATTAGGACAAGAGAGATATACTACTTAGATATTCGAGAAATAGATGAATCTTATGTTTTGTTTAGGGTGCGCTGCCAAGCAGGCACCTATATCAGGAAACTATGTCATGATATAGGAGAAGCATTAGGCGTAGGTGCACACATGGCAGAGTTAAGGAGGACAAGGAGCGGACCGTTCACAGAGGAAAATTTAACTACTTTGCATGATTTGAAGGACGCTTATCAATTCTGGAAGGAAGATGGGATCGAAAAACATCTTAGAAAGACTATAATGCCCATGGAATATGTTGTATCCCACTTACCAAAAATTTATGTAAAAGACAGTGCTGTATCGGCTATTTGCCATGGAGCAAGCCTTAACGTACCAGGAATTCCGATGTTAGATAAAAACATAGAAAAGGGAAAAGAAGTGGCTTTGATGACCTTGAAAGGCGAGTTAATAGCTTTTGGTACAAGTGAAATGAGTACCAAAGAGATAATGGAGTCAGATAAAGGAATCGCCGTTAGTATAAAAAGGGTGCTTATGGAGCCTGATGTTTATCCAAGGATATGGAAGAAGAAATAGAATTTTTACATATCGATTATGCCAAAATTTATAACGCTTTAACATTTCTATAATCTTGATAAAAGTGATGTACTTTGAAGAAGAGCCCACATCTCCTTTTAAAATGGGTATCATTAAAACAAAAATCAGAGGACATTATTTCGAATTTTATACTGCTAGCGGCATCTTTTCTTCAAAGCAAATCGACTATGGCACCAAGTTGTTGTTGGACTATGTGGAAACAAATAAAAATGATGATGTACTTGATCTAGGATGCGGTTACGGAGTAATTGGCATAGTAGTCGCTAAATTTATAAATGGAAAGGTTTTACTTACCGATATAAACAAGCGAGCAGTATGGCTAGCAAAAAAGAATATAAAGTTGAACAAAGTAAATGCAAAAGCATTACAAGGAGACTTGTATGAACCCGTTAAAGATTTAAGGTTTGACACCATCCTTACAAATCCACCTATAAGTGCTGGGTACGATACGTTAAATAGAATAATCACTGAAGGAGTAGAGCATCTAAACAAAAACGGTAGCATTCAACTCGTATTAAGAAGAGGTAGCACCGCTGTGATTGAGAGGTATAAAAACGTTATGGATATAAGAATCCTCAAAAAAAAGGGAGGATATAGGGTAATGAAGATGATGCCGGGGTAGCCAAGTTGGACTAAGGCGCGGGCCTTGAGAGCCCGTGGAGCTTTCGCTCCGCCTGGGTTCAAATCCCAGCCCCGGCGCATAATGTGGTGAAAAGATGAAAGAAGATTTTAAACATATGGTTAGGATAGTCGGAACCGACATAAGCGGAGAAAAGAGAATAAAATACGGTTTAACATCCATAAAGGGAATTGGTATAAGAATGGCAAATGCAATCTCGGTTATCACAAATCTTGATCCCAATGAAAAGATTGGAAACTTATCAGATGAAGATATGGAGAAACTTGAAGGTATTATAAAGGATATAGATGTAGAACTAATACCTAACTGGATGATGAACAGACAAAAGGACATAAAAACAGGAGAGAACAACCATTTAACTGGACCAGATCTAACCATGGCATTGAGAGAAGATCTAAACAGATTGAAGAAAATCAAGTCTTACAGAGGCTTGAGGCGTGAGTTAGGTCTCAAAGTCAGGGGTCAAAGAACGAGATCTACTGGAAGAAAAGGTATTTCTGTTGGAGTAAGGAGGAGGAAAGGCCCACAAATAAGAAAGAAGGGAGTTTAATGGGAGATCCGAGAAAAATCAGAAAAAAATATGTCACACCAGCACATCCTTGGCAAAGAACAAGATTGGATGAAGAAAACGAACTAATAAAAAAATACGGACTCAAAAATAAGAGAGAAGTATGGCGTGCAAAGACCACGCTAAGGAGTTTTGGAAGTGAGGCAAGAACACTTCTAGCACTAGATTTCGAAGAAAGAGAACAAATAGAAAGAGATTTCCTAAGTAAGCTGATTAGATATGGATTACTCGATGAAGGCTCTAAGTTGGAGGATGTACTAGGCTTAAAATTGGAGGACCTGTTGGATAGAAGACTCCAAACCATCGTCCATATGAAAGGATTAGCTAGGACACCCAAACAATCAAGACAACTAATTGTTCACGGTCACATCACCGTAGGAGATAAGAAAGTAACAAAACCAAGTTACATGGTTTCAAAAGACGAGGAAGGGCTGTTGACTCATACAGAGGGTTCTCCGTTCACATCCATACTACAGGAGGTGTCAACAAATGAGTAGTGAACATAAGTGGGGATTAGCCCATATATTCTCTTCCTTTAATAATACCATCATACATATAACCGACATCACTGGCGCGGAAACTATAACTAGAAAATCTGGAGGAATGATTGTAAGAGCGGACAGAGATGAATCTTCTCCCTATGCTGCTATGCAAGCGGCTCAAAGAGCAGCAGACGAGGCAAAGAGCAAAGGAATCGTTGGAGTACATATAAAAGTACGAGCTCCGGGCGGAAACGGCCCGAGAACTCCTGGTCCTGGCGCTCAAGCAGCGATTAGAGCATTAGCGCGATCAGGACTAAAAATAGGTAAGATAGAAGACGTCACACCCATTCCTCATGATGGAACACGAAGACCTGGTGGGAAAAGGGGCAGAAGGGTCTGATCTTTTATGGACATCCAATTTTTTGAAAAAAAGGATGATAAAGCAGTATTTATTGTATCAGGAATTAATACATCCTTTGCAAACACCATTAGAAGATCTGCAATAGCAAATGTACATAAACTTGCGATAGAGGATGTTTACATAATCAGAAATGATTCTCCGATGTATGATGAGGGTCTAGCCTTACGCTTAGGATTAATACCTCTTAAAACTCCGAAAGAATATATTTCCAGAGAAGATTGTGATTGTGAAGAAGGTTGTCCTAAATGCAGTGTCAGGCTAATACTGAAGAAAAAAGGTCCTGCAACCGTATTTTCAGGAGATCTTGATAGCGATGACATAGAAGTTTATGCGGTTGACGAAAACATTCCTTTAACGAAGTTGGGCGAAGATCAAGAAGTAGAGTTAGAGGCATTTGCTATACTAGGAAGCGGAAGAGAACACGCAAAATGGCAACCAACCACATCATGCGGATATAAGTATAAACCCATAATTACCATAGACGAAGAAAAATGCGAAGAATGTGGAGACTGCGCCGAAGCATGTATCAGGGACGTGTTTGAGTTTGACGGGAAAATAAAAATAAAGAACTTAATCAACTGTAATATGTGTAAGAACTGCATAGAAGCCTGTGATGCTGATGCTATTAAAGTAGAGGGTGATGATTCCACCTTTATTTTCAAGATTGAAACCGATGGCTCTCTTACAATTGATGAATTAATCGAGCGCGCTTCCCTTGTTATGGAGAAAAAAATGGATGAATTCATAAAATCTATAGATGAACTATAAGCGGGGGTAGCCAAGAGGTCAACGGCGCTAGGTTGAGGGCCTAGTCTCATAGGAGTCCGTGGGTTCAAATCCCACCCCCCGCACCACAGCGAAGTGGAGAATATTTCGCCAAAAAACGGGAATTCAAGGAGAAATGATAGGTTACTGAAAGAGGTCACACATCCTCACTGTAGGCAAAGGATGGCAATTAATCTCTCTTTTTTATAGGCAAATATATGTCTATTCTAAAGTCAGGGTCTTTTTCAAATTGCGCACCAACTTCGTCTACTTTCACAATAGCTTCTTCTAACCATTGTCTTCGGCCATCATATTCATAATTATGTTCTTCCATCCATGAAGACATATTTGCTCTAATATCACTCCAAGCTTCTCCAAGTCTTTCAGGAAATGGATTATTAACTTTTTTAACGGCATACAGTCCGGACTTAACGTTTTTTATTTTAATATCAGTATTTCCTTCAACATCATTATTAACTTTTATCCATGCTTCGTAGCCGTATTCTGGCCTATCCTTGGAGGGCTCAGGATTATTGAAACCAAAAAGACGTGTTTTTTTACTTAGTAAGTTATTTTTCTTTGCCCAATTAATTAATTTTTCGAAAGCTCTGTGTTCTGATTCATTACCAATATATTGGTAAGATGCAACTTTCATTGGTGCTAAATCAACAACTTTCAAGTCCACAAACAAACCTCCTCAAAGGTTTATTAAGTCCTTAACTGACGATTTAAGTCTTAATTTGAATTGCTATTTTTTTTCCGAACTCTTTGCATTTAGGAAGCTCTCCTTCCACGAGGGGACCTTTCATTCCTTGAACTTTTATTGATAAACCGGGAGCTATCAGTTTCAATTCGGGAGCCTTTTCGTTTATTCTAGCCTCCATTTTCTTCACTGCTTTTTCGAAATCTCCCCTGATATATGTGTCAAAAACGGCGAACAGTTTCCTCTCTAAGGGGAATTTGCCAAGTTTGTCGATAAACTTTCTAATACCTTTGGTTGGTCCACCAAAATGATTCGGGGAACCTATCAGAATCACGTCGTAATTAATTATGGTGCCAAGGTCAATTTCTTTGAGTTCACTAAGGAAAGTTTCTATTCCTTCAACTTCTCTCATTCCCTCTATGATTTTTTCCGCTACAAGTTTAGTGTTACCATACTTTGACTCATAAACAACAATAACTTTCGCCAACGAGTCCAACCTCTATTCATGTTAATCAAATATGAGTTGGAATACTTACCATGCTAAGACTTTTTAAAAGTTTCCAAAAAGTTAAAAGGTAAATTATTAACATCCTTTTATGCTCATTAGATTAATAATCATCTTCGTCTCGGTACCTATCTTGGAGTTATTTTTGCTCATAGAGATAGGTAGGTTGATAGGAACATTGAATACAGTGGCAATAGTAATTATAACTGGTATCGCTGGCGCGGCCTTTGCAAAGTCTCAGGGCTTAGAAGTCTACGAGAAAATAAAAGAGGATTTAAGAATCGGAGTTTTACCAACAAACCAATTGTTAGATGGATTACTTATTTTGGTGGGAGGGGCTTTACTCATAACTCCTGGACTACTCACGGATGCAACAGGTTTTTTGGTAATCATGCCTTACACGAGACCTTGGATAAGGGAGAAACTAAAAGATTGGCTTGAGAAGAAAATAGAATCAAAGCGTACACAAGTTTATACGCGTTATTATGAATGACTTAACTCTTATCAAGGTCCGCTTTTAATTTAGGAATCTCATCTGTCCAATAGAGTCTATTTTTGAAAATAATTGGCGCCCAACTCCTTATATTACTCAAAGTAGGGTCCAACTCATCTATGGTCATCTTAAGAATTGCCTCGTTGTATAAAAGGTGGTGTTGTTCGCTATTCTCAAGGTGAAGGTAGAAGAAACCACCCATACCCATACCAGAACCAAATCCTTTAACTTTAAGGAGAATATCGGTCTCGTTAATCTTTTCTATCTCATAAGAAGGTGTAATGTTAGTTCTAATGTTCTGCATCAGACAATATTCGGGATTTCCTATCACAAGGTAGTCTCTTCCATATAAAGAAGTAAGCCTCGCAATTTCCATCGCTTTTCCAATGGAGAAGCCTTTGCTTAATAATCTAGAGAAGTTATATCCTACCTTTAATGCCTCTTCGTTGCATACTTTATACAATGTAACTATTCCTGATACAGATCCTTTTTTAATTAAATCTTCTCCCTCTTCATAACTATTGCATGCATTTAAGAAGAAGGCAGGAGTATTGTTCTTTTCTATTTCTTTTGTTTTTAAAGGTCCATCGTAACACAACAAACCATTCTCACAATGACCTACGTAATGTATCAGGTCAAAGTCTCTTGCGAAGATGTCTGAGAACTCATCTCTAGACAAGTACTCAAATATCTTTGTTTTAAGAGATATGTCTGTTCTTCTTCTGTATATTTCTCTTACCAATTCCTCCTCTTCTATCATTTTTTCATCATTCAACACCAAGGCTATGTCTATGTGATCTTTGTCCTTATCTAGATATTTCAGTTGGTTATAAAATGCTTTTTCATTAGATCTTGCACAATTAATAATGGTTTCATCTGATATCCAGATATGATTCTGAGAATCCTTTAAAAAGGGATTTCCTATATTTTTTACCTCTGCAAGTTCAAGTACATTTCCTCTAAAAAAGTCGTTAAGAGACATCTTCATTATTTCTCTCTCTGATATTGGTTTATATCGTGGTAAATATATCGTAGAGAGATCATTCAATAAGAAAGGTATTGATTCTAGATTCTTCAAAGAAGGCTTAACGTAAGAAGAGAGGTGCCACGTCGGCATGGAGTCCTTTATTTTTTCGTCCGGGATGTCTATATAAGTGGGTAGTTGTTCGCCGATGCTTAATTGAAATAAATCATCTATATCAATGTCTAAATCCTCTATCGCTTCTAACTCTTTTAAATTCAGTTTATATACTCCTGCATTCCTCACAAGACAATCTAAGAAGAATATCTTTCGCAATAACCAATTTACTTCGTCCTCAAAATTAGGAAATTTAGATAGATGATATTCAAAGCCGTTCGAAACAATCTTTGGCTCGCCGAATCTTATATCGGCGAGCAAGTAATATGCTAAGGGCGCAACTGTATACAGGTATTCTAATTTCTCCGGTACATAGATCTCGACGTCTGAGGAGATTTTTTTCAAATTATCTGGTGCTACAAAATGATCAGAGATTTCTATCAATGGAGGATGTCCTCTTAGAGTAGGATAACTTCTCTCGCAGTTTTTTACCTTAATAGAGGAGGAAAGAAGGGATATGGCTTTTGCAATATCTCCAATATCTTCTGTAACTCTGATTGTAGACTCAGGTCTTTTATGATAAGATCTCACGCCGAATATTATCTCTGTTTTTTTATCGAACTCAAAAGTAATGTTTGCATCCTTATCGCATGCTATTCTTATCTCCGAATCTACGAACGCATATATCTTTACATGAGAGTCGATTTCAATTATGTATTTATTTTTTGGAAGTTGAAATAACTTGTTTCTTTCTATTTGCGTGATTATATCGTACGTATCGTAATTTCTAACGAAGGTTAGGAAGGTATCGTACTTTATCTCCTTACATAGACCAGAAAAAACGATATCCACAGGATACTTGAAATACTTGAAATGTTTGGATTTCATGAATTTCCAATCTTTACAGTGAAACCTAATGATCTTTCTCTCTGTTTTATCGTGGATTTTTAGTTCTTGATTTTCAAATTTTATGTCGAATGCCATAAAACATCCTCAATGTTTTAAGAAGGATTTTTCCACTCTATCCTCTATCTATAAGAAGTAACTATTAAGTTTATTTCCGTTATAGTATTAATTACCGATATATATCAGTATTTAAAAGATTTTAAGAAAATAACTTCAGTAACAAATCAGTATTACTTACTATACGTGGTAGTCTATTTCTCCTATGGGTTTTTTCTCTTTTAGTTCTGAGGTATCGAGATCAATCCCTAATATATCCTTTAGTTTATCCAATACCATCTTTGCTCCTCTAGGGTCTGGATCCTCTGGATTGGAGCTCGAGGAAGTCTCTCCTAGTAAACAAAATCCCTTGATACCCCTAATCATTCCGATTCCAAGAATGAGTCCTGGTAAGCCAATAAATTTATCAATTTGTGTTTTTTCAATCTTATACTCCGTTAATTCCTTCAACAGATCTAAGTCAGTGGCAAAACATTGGACACCTTTACCTGTTGTGTGGGCTCCAAAAATAATTATCCTTACGACTTTAAGTTTTTCAAAAAAATCTACAATCTCACAAGCGGTTTCGTATTGTCCTAATGATTCTGAGGCTTGATATCCTTCAGTTATTATTAATTCTGGTTTATTATGCGAATAAAACCTAATACTGGGAAGTTCTGTAAATCCGTCTTTTCTTAAAACGCCTGGGGCACTCAAAGGGGAGAGGTATGAAGGACCATAGAAAAAGGCTGGAAGAAATCGAGAATAAAGTTCAGCGAATATTTTAGGCTTTAATTCTCCAATTAAATGTTGTAAGGCTATTTTTCCGACAGATCTTAAGCCTTGTGCTCCAACTATTGCTGTTGGACTCTTCAAATTAATTTCTTCTAAGTATCTAATCTGAGTCTTCATAGTTAGCGAACTTTCTCCCACTTCTTTAGTTTTAAAATGCTCGAGAGAGTACCTCCCCTAATTATTTCTTCTCTGACTCTATTTTCAAATTCAAGATTATCATGAGCCCTGTTTGCTATTTCTAACGCCATTTCTTTTGGTATCACTGCTACTCCATTATCGTCTCCTACAATAATGTCTCCTCTTCTTACTCTCTGTCCTCCACAGGTTATTTCAATGCCTATCTCTCCGTATCCTTTTGGCTCTCCCGCATCTGCATATATATATCTCGCAAAAGAAGGGAATTTAATCTCAATTATCTCGTCTATATCTCTTATCGTGCCGTCTATAACTACTCCTGCCACTCCTTTATTTTTACAACTGTAAGAGGCAAGTTCACCCCAAACTGCTGTTTTTCCTCCTCCAGCATCTATTACTATTACATCACCCTCACTGGCCTCATCTATGGCTTCTACGGTCTTTGCCCAGTCTCCATCCATTACTCTTACGGTCAAGGCACTTCCAACCATTTTGATCCCTGGGAAGATAGGCCTTATGCCTTTCATAATTCCTTGGTTATGCATGGCGTTAGCAATGTTTGGCGTGGATACTTTGTTCAATATTTCAAAAATCTCTTCTTCTTTCGATGCTCTCCGTTTAACCTTAATTTCAACACCCTCAATGCTAGATAATATTCTCTTTGCCGCCTCTTTAGGATTTTTATCCTTGATTATAGCCCCTCCTATTACCAGGAAATCAGTTCCACCCTCTACCGCATCTCTCGCATTTGTAACGTCTATTCCACCGGCTATACCGGTAGGTATTTTAGTTACCTTTCTAACTTTATTGAACTCTTCAATTGGGTTTTTACCAAACGCCATCTGCTCATCTATACCTGTGTGCACAAGTATGTAATGGACACCCAGTTCTTCTAATTCATTGGCTCTTTTAGCTTTCTCTTCAACATCCATTAGATCGACCATTATCTCAGAACCATATCTGCTAGCAGATTTCAATGCCTCCAAAATTACGGTATCTTGTGCGGTTGCAAGCAAAATTATTATATCGGCTCCGGCCTTTGTAGCCATCTCGACTTCTATAGCGCCGGTATCTACCGTTTTCATATCCGCTACGATTTTTTTATCAGGAAATTCTTTTCTCAATTTTCTTATAGCCTCAACTCCTTCGCTCTTGATCAGAGGGGTTCCAGCCTCTACCCATTGTATGTATTCTTCAGCCTCGCTCGCTATTTGTATTGCCCTGTCTAACTCTGTCAGATCCAATGCCAGTTGAATTATCATGAGAACATCCCCTTAAATGAGAAAGTAATAAAAGACATATAAACATAAAGGTATTCATGCAGGTTTCGGTTATAGGTAGCGGAGAAATAAGGGATAAGTTTGTAGAAGATATGTGCGCTGAGTTGGGGGAACTACTAGCGAAAAATGGGTTCGTCGTTTTATGTGGTGGTTTAGGGGGAGTAATGGAGGCAGTTTCTAGAGGCGCGAAGATCAAAGGTGGAACTACGGTAGGAATACTGCCTGGAAGTTCTTTTCAGGATGCGAACCCTTACATAGATATAAAGATAGTTACTGCTATGAGCCACGCGAGAAATGCTATACTTGTAAGGTCGGGGGAGGTGGTAATCTCTGTTTCCGGAGGAGTAGGAACCTTATCGGAGATTGCGCTAGCTATTAATAGTAGAAAAGAAGTAATAGCAATAGAAAGCTCTGGAGGCATTTCTAAAGAATTTGCTGGCAAAACACTAAACGGACAGACAATTCATAGGGCTAGAGATGCAAAAGAAGCGGTAGATATTGCATTAAGGATTGTGAAACCAAAATGAAAATAAAGGAAAGATTGAAAAAGTTTTACGATGAGTATGCCGATTTTTATGATGAATTAGAAGAGCCAAATGAATATTTAGCTTCGGAGACACATTTTTATATTCCTTTTTTAAAGGGTAAAATACTCGATTTGGGATGCGGTAATGGAAGACACCTAAAGGTAATCAAGCGGATGGGCTTTTATGCGGTTGGGTTAGACATATCACATAAAATGCTAATAGCCTCTAAGATTAAAGACGATCTTATTTTAGGAGACGCTGAGTTATTACCCTTAAGATCTAACTCCTTTGACATGGTAGTATGTATGTTCAATACCTTTGGACAGTTCTCTGATAGAGAGAAGGTGGTGAAAGAAGTCAGAAGGGTCTTAAAAGATAACGGTACTTTTGTCTTCACAGTATTCTATGATCTCAATTCTGATGAATTTTTCTTAAGAGAATTCAATGGAAAGAAATTCTGGATATACGTTCATAGTTTTTCTTTAGAAGAAATTTATGGTCTATTTGAAGACTGGAATATAAAAGTAGAATTCTTAGACAAGGATTTCGTGGGCGTTGTTGCCACCTTCTGAAAGGTGGATCATCAGGTCGAACTCCTTCGGTAACCAATTTTGGAGGTATGCAGTTTTTTAAAAAGAATATTATTAAAACGAATTAATAGTAATTATTCCCTCAGGTTCATACATATTTACGATTTTACTTAAGATACACATCATCCTCACTTTCGTAAGAAGCAAAGACTTTTATACCAGTTTCTGTTTAATCTCTCGTCTAAAGTACAAGCGTTAAAAAATAGCATTAGTTACTCTAATTCTATTGCTTTTGTTACTTTAAGTTATTCGAAATGGAGATGATAAAATTTGAAATTTAATGAAATGAATATTGAAAAGGCTATTCTGGACTCAATTTACGAATTAGGTTTTGAAATGCCCACACAAATTCAAAAGGAAACAATTCCTTTAATTAAACAAGGGTATGATCTGATAGGCCAATCAGAGACGGGTTCTGGAAAAACTGCCGCTTTCGGCATCCCTTTGGTGGAAAAAGTTGAGAGAAATGGAAAAATCCAGGCACTCGTTCTGGCACCTACGAGAGAGCTTTCTGAACAAATATCAATAGAACTGATAAAATTTTCCGAATCTAAAAAGCTTGAAGTACTCTGCATCTATGGTGGAGTCCCAATTGGGCCCCAGATATCCAAATTAAGATATGCGGATATCGTTATCGGAACGCCAGGTAGAATACTTGATCATATTCAAAGAAGGACCATTAACCTGAGAAACGTAAAGACGTTAATTCTCGATGAGGCTGATAAGATGCTTGATATGGGCTTCATCGATGATATCGAAAGGATAATAAAAACATTGCCAAGAGAAAGACAAACTCTTTTCTTCAGCGCTACAATGAAGGATGAAATATTAAAGCTGAAGGATAGGTTCACCCATAATGCAAAGAAGATAAGAACGGAAACTAAAGTAAGTGATGATCTTTTAAAGCAGTTCTACTACGATGTAGAGCATTATAAAAAATTCTCTTTACTTCTGCATATTTTGAAAACAGAGAAACCAGATTTAAGTATCGTTTTCTGCAATACAAGAAATGAAGTAGACCTTTTGACTAAAAATTTAAGAATTAATGGAGTAATGGCTGCACCTTTCCACGGAGGGCTTTCTCAATCAAGAAGGAACAAAACAATTCAAGATTTCCACAACGGAAGAATCGCGGTGCTGGTGGCAACTGATGTGGCTGGGAGAGGTTTAGACATTGAGAATGTAAACCATATTTTCAATTATAATATTCCAAAAAACCCAGAAGATTACATTAATAGGATAGGAAGGACTGCGAGAAATGGCAAATCAGGTAAAGCGATATCTCTTTTGTCACGTAACGATCATGACTCTTTTAGGAGAATAACAAACAAATATGGCTTAAACGTAAAAAAAATGGATGCAGAAAACTTTAAAATCTTACCTTTTAGGAAAGATTGGGCTAACAAAGGATATGCTTTTATATATTAAACATAGTTTCATCGTAACGAATAAGATTAACTAAAAGACGAAAGAGGTGACAAAATTTGGAAATAGAGGTTGTAACAAGAAATAGAAAAACGCTGTACAGAGTCAATGAATTCTACACCAAAGATGGTTTCCTTGTTCTAAATGTGAATGTATTAAATTCAGATGGTAAAGTAATAAAAAGACCTGAAATAAATTTGATGATTCCGAAAGAATTAGTGATCGCAATGAATAACAAATTATAGGATACCAAGAGACACTTACTAAGCAGTCCAAAGTTCAAATAAAAAAAATGCAAGGCTAATAGGGGAATAAAGGAACGTCTTGCATACGAATTTTTGATTTAATTTGTTTTTACTTGCCGGCTGGTATAAATATCATGCTATCATCAGCAGATCCGAAGAAGCTTATTTCCATCATGTGCATTCCTTCGGTAATCAAATTTGTGGAGGTATGCAGTTTTTAATTGTTTCTTTTGGATGAACCGTCGTTAAATATTTTAACATGAAACAACATTTTTTAATCTATCCATGTCTCTATAACGCTCTTTTTTTATTTCCAAGTTATCATTGTATAATATACTAGAATAATCCATAGAATGAAAAATATTTTTTCTATCGGCTTACCCGCTATGTATTCGGCAAAGCACGCCATAATACCAGCAGATAATATAATTATAAAAATAAGTAAATAAGTAACATTTTTTTCATCCATCATATCACTTCCTTTTCCCAAAATCCATATGATTCGACAATTTCGTTTCTCTCGTCATCTAGCATCCACGCCCTAAAATAACCGTCTCCAGTATCGTATTCTTCAATTATAACGTCTTAAATCACTCCCTTTCTATCTCAAATATGCGATCTATTTCTTCCTTTGAGAGTTCTCTTAAGCGATTAACCGGACAAATAAAATCTCCACCCTCATCTTGTGCTATAAAGCCCCAAACAACGCTGCTAATATCTTTACACGGTGTGCTTCTTTCGTCATTTTTCCCTCTCTTTAACAAATTTATGATGAACAAATGTTCCACGTACTGAGTTTATGAACATTAGTACAAGAACTAGAAACGGAAGTATTACTATTACATAACTTAATATAGACACATCAAGATTTACAACCCATAGAGAACCTATACCAAGCAAAGACCTAGTTAATCCTGCGATAGAAGCGATTCTGTACATTTTATATATTCCTAAAGCTATAACTGCATATAACACAACATCAACCAATCCCCATAGATCCACCATTACTATTACAATCAAAGCTGATATAACTGCTAAAAAAACAGCAGCATAGAAACCCTGACGAGCTGCAAACTTTGCGGATTCCAAGTCCGTGATTGCCGGCCATACCCACTTTTTCGTTTTTTTCTCCATTTTTGTTCACTCCCCTCGGCTTTTTAACTATTCAGCTTTTCTTTGCCCTGATTTTCTTTAAAGCCTCTTTTGCAGCCTCTCGAACATCACTATCTTCATCCTTCAAAGCCACCTGATTGAGGGGTTCTACCGACCTTACATCTCCTATCTCTCCAAGAGCCCTTGCTGCCCCCCCTCGAACATTGCTATTTTTATCCTTCAGAGCCTGAATTAAGGGGTCTACAGCTGGTTCTCCTATCTCTCCAAGAGCCCTTGCTGCTTCATCTCGAACGCTCCAACTTTTATCCTTCAGAGCCTCAATAAGAGATTCTACTGCTGGCTCTCCTATTTTTACAAGAGCTTTTTTTGCTTCCCATTGAACACTAAAACTTTCATCTTTCAGAGCCTGAATGAGAGGCTCTACTGCTCTTGGATCTTTTATCTCTCCAAGAACTACTGCCGCTCTTATTCGAACAAAAGAATACTCATCTTTCAGAGCCTGAATAAGAGGTTCTACCGCTGGCTCTCCTATCTCACCAAGAGCTATTGTTGCTCCCTTTCTAACACGACTATCTTCATCCTTCAGAGCCTGAATAAGAGGTTCTACCGCTCTTTCATCTCCTATATTTCCTAGAGCCCTTGCTGCTCTTATTCGAACAAAAGAATACTCATCCTTCAGAGCCTTAATAAGGGGCTCTACTGCCCTTGGATCTTTTGTCTCTCCAAGAGCCCTTGCTGCTTCATCTCGAACATTGCTATTTTTGTCCTTCAGAGCCTGAATGAGAGGCATTACTGTCCTTGGATCTTTTATCTTTCCAAGAGCTATTGCTGCCCCCCCTCGAACACGGCTATCTTCATCCTTCAGAGCCTGAATGAGAGGCTCTACCGCTCTTTCATCTCCTATATTTCCTAGAGCCTTTGCCGCTTCCTCTCGAACATCTCTATTCTCATCCTTCAGAGCCTGAATAAGAGGTTCTACTGCTGGCTTTCCTATATTTACTACTTCAATCCATTTTCTTTTTGCAACTAAGTAGCATGCTTTTTCTGTATCGTTTTTAGGCTTCCATCCAAGTTTATCAAGAGCTATTGCTGCTCTCCCTCGAACATCACTATCTTCATCCTTCAGAGCCTGAATTAGAGGCTCTACCGCTCTTTCATCTCTAAGCTTATCTAAAGCAGCTTTTTTGTTATTCCGTGCCAAAGTATAATTGGGGTTTATTTCCAATGCCTTATCATAGCACTTTATTGCCTCGTCATATCTTCCTAATTTGTATAAAGCCTTTCCTTTGAGGTGCCATGTTACTGCAAAGTTAGGATCTATCTCTATAGCCCTATCAAAGCATTCTATTGACTCGTTATATCTTTCTAATTTATATAAAGCCTTTCCTTTGCTAGCCCATAATATCTCAGCATGGTTGGGATCTCTCTCTATAGCCCTATCCAAGCATTCTATTGACTCGTTATATCTTTCTAAGAACAATAAAGCGGCTCCTTTGCTGGCCCATATCTCAGCATAGTTAGGGTTTATCTCTATTGCCTTATCAAAACAGTTTATTGCCTCATCATATCTTTCTAATTCAAAGAAAATGAATCCTTTTTGTGCCCATGGTTCAGCACGGTTAGGATCTATCTCTATTGCCTTATCATAGCACTTTATTGCCTCGTCATATCTTCCTAATTTGTATAAAGCGAACCCTGTGCTATACCATGTTAAAGCAGTGCACCCAGACAATCCTATTACGATTAATAGGCTCAAAATCAGAATCAATCTTTTTCTTTTCATCCTGAACCCCTAGTGGTCGTAAAACATAACTAAACCACTATATCTTAGACCAGTATTCTCGCCTCATTGGTAAAAATCCCCAATTTTGGTCTATTTTTATTAAACATCTCAAAATATATAAATTTTATTGAAAATTGGCTAAAAATGAGTCTCTAATGTTTTTTTCTGATTTAAATAAATCTATTTTCTTGAAATGTTTAGTTTTTGAATTTGTGTAGTTGTTTTATAACGTAGATGGGTCTATTTTCTCGAAATCTCTAACTTATGAGTCTTTGTAGTTTAGAATAGCTATGAGAAGATAAAATGTAATTGCTTTATCCTTCAAAGTTATCAAGGCCTCAAAATAAAAATTCAGCGGAGATAAATTCATTAAAGTAATAATTTATGCTTTCACGTTAATTATTAAGATATCATTTTTTAACTTTAATTAGACTGTTTTTTCAATGTCCTAAATTTTAGCGCCTTTAAAGTTCTCGTTGAAATTATGTATTTCAACAAAAAATTTATGATTGGAAAAATTCTAAAAAGAGTAATTTAAATGAATTGAAGAACCTTTTAATTTAGTTTGAAGTCTTAATTCTTAAGCTGCTCGGTCGATAATCTATCCTTCGGTAATCAAATTTTGGTGGTATGCAGTTTTTTGATCCAAGTTAACCAGGGCAACATGAGATATCGTTGTGGCGTATATGCAAGGCGCCTAACTTCTTAAAGTTTTGGTGTCCAACTCTTATGTCTCAACACATACTACCTAACTTTTTTTCAATAACAACGCATTAGGACCTACGATCTTATGCTTAAAAAAAGAAGCTTTTCATTTTACAAATCTATAAACACAATACCCTATGTTTTATACTCCCGTAAATTAGTCCCAGTTTACTCCCAAAAACTTCGATGAAATTACATATTGGTTCTGTTAGGTACAGAGTTTTATCCTCATTTCTCCGAGGTACTGTTATGATCCTCCAAGGTATCCTTAGTATTAAATCAAAAACCATTCTTTTATATCCGCCTCCATCAAATCCAACTTGGTATTTCATCCCTAACGTGTCCTTATGTTTTTTAAATAAGCCTGCATATCCATATCCATACTTGAAGTTTTGTTTCAAATATCTGTAAAGGGTTGTTCTGTGTTTATGATAGACTATTGCGTATGGATCAAAAATAATTTTATATCCTTTCCACGTTAGTCGCCAGCCAAAGTCTTGATCACCACCTGACACCGTAAAATGAAGTAATCATTGGCAGATTAAACCATTTTTTTAATGGAAGGTAGTATACGCCATCAGGACCAAAATGGGAGTGTAAAAGCCTAATACTATACTCTTTAAAAATTCTCTTAAAATAGGAACGTGTTTTTTTAAGGCTGTTGATGTGCTTTAATTTTTTCAAAAATAAAAGTTTGGGGTTAGAGGCTAACAAATTAAGGCAATTAAGGGATTCAAAAGGAGTGATAACCAGTCTATATGGAAAATAATCTAAATTCTCGGTTTTCCCTGAATTACAACTGAGTCGAATGTTTTGATGTTTTTTATCTGTTCAAAAATGAAAGTTTCAGAAAGTGGCAAATATACTCTTTTGAGATGTGCTATAGAATTATTCATCTATGCCTCCAAGTAATTGTAATATTAAAATGCCCTCTTGTTAATTCAGTATAATCTCCCATATTCTCATTATCACCATGTACACAGGAAATCCAGCTTAGTCCCCTTTTACGTTGATACATGATGAATACTTGACTTTGAGCCCTTGATCCACTAACACCATTTAGGTACTCAAACCTGCCATCTCAAACTTATTTTTCAAGTATCTGACTAAACATTATGGAGGATTGTTACCTCGTAGCTGCAGCAGATACCCACAAAGGCCAGCTGTCAGACCCTATTCTACCGTGCTTTTTTCAGGGCGCTTGGGCAAATAGTACACTGTAATGTCGTCACCTTCCGCTTTGCGCGCCAATTTTGCACCCACTTTTTTTCTATCGGTCCATTTCCTGCCAATGTGGTCAGTAAATTCGTAGGTGATATAATTAGTGATATGTACTCTTCCATACATGTCAGTTGTTCTTACACTCTCACTTTTTAGGACTTTACCCATGGTTTTCATTCCCTTGCTTATTATCATGGCCTCCGTAACGTGTCGTGATCTAAAAAACAGGACAATTACAGCGATCACGATAATCACGATGATTATCCACGCAATCGTCATTTTCTCTCACCTCCTTTCTAGTTAGTTCGGTCATTTTATGTGGCAAACACAATAAGCTACTAAAAAAATGCTGATGATTAACTGGGCAAAAGTAGCCCAAGTGTTGAATACCTGAGCGTTCCAACTCATACTTGCCTCCTCAGGCACAATAATTAAGCGGTGGTACAAGGGTAAGAACCAGCGTCTTTTTAGACATTCAAAGGCAAGACCGCTCTCATACACCAACAAGAGGATTTCCGATACCAGTACATGTGTTGCACGTGCCAACCTGTCAGGGTTGAAGCCAAGGTGCAGGATGATCCGACTTGAAAAATTCACCGCCAAAAACAGCGGGGACAGAATCAACCATTGTAGGTCTTTGGTCAGGAAAGCAGATGCTAGGGCAATAGGTATCATAAGCAAGAACAGGGCCATGGCTTTAGGGCAGTCATAATAAAGATCTTCGCTATAGTTGTAATATAGATAGAATTCTCCCCGTCCCCAATTGAATAGCCGATTGAACGCCTGGCTAAGTGCCTTCCAGGTCTCCGTGGTATGGAGAACAATGGCCCTGGGGCTTGTTGTAAGCGTAAAACCTTCTTTGTAAAGACGAATTCCAAAATCTACATCTTCACCTCCTGGCTTATTGGGGAATGTTTCATCAAATCCACCCACCCGTTCAAAAATCTCTTTTCGGCACGAAAGGTTGTTAGAGGGTCCCCAGACCCTCTGTATTTCGCTATCCGCGAAACGAAACGGCTCCAGAAAAGGTGTAAATTGGAGAGTTTTCCATGTGAAACTCTCCGATCCTTTGAACTCTGTCCGCCCCAACACGGCGACAATTTGCTCATTTTTATTGTAGAGAGCTAAGTGTTCCACTAGAAGTTCGGGAGTCGCCTCGCAGTCGGAATCGATAAATAAGATTATGGGATGAGACGCTATTCTGGCTCCAAAGTTACGTTTCGCGCTTACCCCCAGCTTTCTGAAGTGGTATTTTGCGCCATATTTTGTACAGAGAGCTTTGATTTGCTCAGCCTCGGCGGAAGGACTGTCATCTACTACTATTATTTCCACAGGATCATTCAACCTTTGTCGGCTGTCTCTCAGCGAAGCGAGGAGAGACCGGCACATTTCGACTCGCTTAAAGGTTGGAATTACTACGGAAATGCCTCGTGAGTTTCGAGTAATCGAACTCGTTTTATGTGAACCAGCCTCATCATCGGTTTTACACTGCATGCTAATTCCTCTTTGGTCTTTATTCAGGGAATGGCCTTCAGTGTTTTTTCAATATGCAGCGGGTCGACCTACCTACTTTAGGAATCTTATGCAATCCACAGCAAGCTCCACAGAAGCATGGGGTTGACCAACTGTCTGGAAGGTGATGCTGATTACTCCACTTAACGCCTCATCCAAGCTGACTTTCTTGCCCCAGCCTTCTTGTTGGAGATCCTCGAAGTCAATAATGAGACGCGTCCACTCCTCAGTAGCTACAAAATCGTATCGGTAATCGTCATAGTCTCCCGTAGCCTTAGAGCGAATCTTAAGACGGTATGTCTTGCCATCGCCCCTCGTCCAAAATTCGATTCCGTTATATTCTCTGATGTCTACGGGATTGTTGGGGTGACGTAGGTCGGTCCCCATGCCGATGAAGCCATCCGGATGGGTTGTAGTCACTCTGCCTGTAATTCGAGCACATTTGTACGAGCCAAACGCTCCATCTTCGCTTGGCTTGAAAACTCCAAAGCCTTCAGGGGACACCTTTGAATCACCACCAAAGTGCCTATCATCATAAGTAAACCAAAGCCCTCCAAATTCGTTTTCTCTGTTGCCATCTTCGAGATCATCGATCAGGACTGCCGTCCGGCCTTCTGGCGGCGCTGGTGGCTTAGGCGGAGGGCTTGTTGGCGGCGCTGGTGGCTTAGGCGGAGGGCTCTTTTGTACTGGAGTCACGATTTCTCGTTTATCCCAAACATGAGGTTTTAAATAACCAGCAAAAAACAATATAACAACTAAAACTAAAACAATCATAGCAACTTTATCTTTATAATCTTCCATTATAAATCCCTCCTGTCTATTTCCTTCTTGATTCGGGCCTTTGAGCTGAGTTTTTGGATAAAAGTGCTCTTGTTCCCACCGCCCATTGAGTCTCAAGAGTTTCACCTAATCCCTTATCATGGCAAAGCAGCATACAACGTGGACACTCAAGCCTTCTCATCCTTTGTCTTGCTGCTTGGAATTCCTCCGAACACCATATGTGGTCAAGCGATGCTCTGTTAAGGTTGCCGACTGGCGGAAGATACCAGCATGGCCGCACATCGAGGTTCACATCAATATTTACTCCCCGATAGGCAGCTAGGCAAGGGCTCCCACCAATTAATTCCCTATCCAGCATGAAAGAAGGTATACTGTTCAGGTAGTGCTCACTATTCCATACCTCGAATCCAGTTGCCTGCATCGAGATCACTTCCTTCATCAACTCGGCCAGTCGATCTATGTTGTCGGCAGTTGGCAGAAGTTCTGGAACCTTAAACCCAGGAACATAGTGGTAGGGTTGCAGCATAACCGCGATACCCTGGGCATTAGCCCACTTGATGAAAGAGGGGATTTCACCCAAATTAAGCATAGTGACAACGCAAGTAAAGGCACACTGGAGATGCAGAGGCCGACTTGCGAGATAGCGGACTGCTTCTATAGCAGAGACAAGTCGTGTCAAAGGCACGCCTCTCAACCGCAAATAAGTGTCTTTATCCAAGCTGTCGAGCGACAGATTTAGATAATCTAGGCCAGATTCAGCCAGAAGGGAAGCAAGTCTGTTGGTAAGTAAGATTCCATTGGTTAGTAGGCTAACCGTAAATCCTAGATCAGAGGCATAGGCCACAAGCTCTGGTATATCTTTCCGCAGCAGAGGTTCACCGCCGCTCAAAACCAGCTCCTTCACTCCTAGGTCCCATAATTGGTCGAAAATATCCTTCCATCTTTCCCCACTAATTTCGGGTGGATTTGCAGAGCGCCAAGAAGGACAGTAGAGGCACCGAGAATTGCAGCGACCTTCGATGTTTACAACTGCTGATGTGGGTACGGGACAGGACTCGAAGACAGTTTCTTGTCGCAAATTTTTTTGTCTTGCAGGACTAAGTAGCCCTCTCTTGTGATAAATCAAACCCGCAGTAGTGTTCATCGTACTACCTATCCCTCACATAGGTCGAAAAAACCTTGAAAAACGTCTATTACTCATTACAGAAATAGTTTATGTTTTTACAATAATTATTACGATATCATTTTTTACATTTCCTTCGGAATGCAGCTTTTCCTGAAGATTCTATTATTTAAAAAACATAGATCGAGTCAGGACATCATCCAAGGTTTTTTGAATTTCAAAAAATAGAATAAGAAACCAACCAATCCAGTGTATCGTACAAGTTGAAACCTTTCGAGACTCTCATCTTAGGCGGTTAGTAACGGCTGGCTGAATACCTCGTTGCCTTGGTACTTACACCACCGTCCTATCAAAAGGATCTTTTATCCTAGCCTTCGTCCCTTGCTCACGTTCTAGTCGCCTAGCCCGTATTTAGCAAAGGAATGGCCATCTATTTTTGGGAGATGCTTCGGGCTTAGATGCTTTCAGCCCTTATCACC
>CAYFZR010000086.1:0-7587 GCA_964347835.1 uncultured archaeon | reverse complement strand
AGTAATTTATTAATCTCCAAAATATTGAATGAGGTAAAAATTCCCAAAGACAATATAAATTTAAGGTGGTATTTTTCAAGATGTGTTAAGGAGGTCTTGGCAACAGAAGATGAGTTGATCATAAGATGGGAGCCCAGGAGAGTTGATGCTCATGGTTGAGAGAATATGGAACGCCTTCGAGAGCGTGAGACCTTATGTGGCGGATGCTCAGAGTCTAAAGGATATGTTGGAAGATGTAACGAAGAAATTCAATGATATAGATGACATTGTAAATGAAATCGAAAAACGATCACAAAATTTAGATGAAATCAGAAAAACGGATTTCAAGATACTGATTAACGAAGTTAAAAGGACTAGATTGGTCTAACGATGTCCAATTCTTTCAAGATCTGAGTAAATTACATTTCTTGTAGTACCAAAAAGTTCTGCGACCCTTGATATATTTAGTGCCTTTGGATCGTTTCCAAGAAGGCTTAAAATATACTGTAATCTGGTTCTTCTCTCTTCCGAGGATAGGGTTCCGAGATCTCTTCCTCCTTCCTCATTTATTGCAGCAAGTATAGTTGAGAATACCCGACCTGGAACAGGCGTCGTAAGAGTCTTCACGTAAAAACCAGCCAGAACCCCTCCGTCTATACTACCTAATCTTTTATTCATTTCATCTCTTGCTCTTTTAAGGGCATGCTCTTCGCTGATCCCTTTTTCATTCACTCCTAAGATAAACTTGTTTGCCGGATCTGCGCCGTCGATAAGGATCATGATTTCTACTACCGCTCCGCCGAGACCCGCTTCAACATTAGCTCTCATATCTACAATTTTCCCTGGAACCCCTTGTAACTCAGTATTGAGTTCCTCCTCAACCTTATCAAGAGCGCCTTTGACATCCATACCTGTCTTACAAGAACCTATTATACGCATACTTACCAATTATATAGTGACAATAACAATATTTAAAATATTTTGTCTGAGATTATGAATTTACGAAATTGCGATCTTTATAGACATCCCCAATGCCTTGAATATCGACACGCATTTATTGTGATTACTCCTTCCTTTAGCACTTATGTTTAAGGTAATTCCTGCGTTAAGTGCAAAACTCTGCAAAAAGTGCTCTATGTCATCTGGCTCTATGCTCTCCAGTTTGGATGTTAAATCAAATTCCTTGATGAAATGGGGGGCATCTAGATTTACAGCCACGACTGCTATAGAATCATATACAGGAACTATTGAGAACCCTACCCCCTTCTTGTCTCCTATTGCATTAAGAAATGCCTTTCCCAAGCATATGCCTACATCTTCCACCAAATGATGGGTCCCAGTTTCCAAATCTCCGCTTGCCTTGATATCAAAGTCAAAAGATCCAGAATAAGCAATACATTCTAAAAAAGAATCAAAAAGCCTTATACCGGTATCTATATCTGTTTTTCCAGTTCCATCTAGATTTAATGATATCTTCACTTCTGTTTCTTTGGTCTTCCTTTCTACTTTAGCAGTTCTCATAGTCAAGCCCTTCATGTATAACTACTCACTTAAAAAGATTTTACACAAATTACAAAAGTTCTTAAATATCTTGTGAATTTTAAATTAATTGGTGAATTTCATGGGCGTTGTGTGTGAAAAGACTAAGATCTCTAAGGGCTTCCAAGTCGTTATTCCATCAAAAATTCGGAAAGAATTCGGTTTGGAACCAGAAGACGAGGTAGTATGGATAATTGAGGATAAAAAACTATCCATAAGTTTTAGAAAAAAGAAAAAACTCTCTGTTCTAATAGGTAAGATCGATATGGGCGAGACTGATCCTCAAATGATCGATGAGGTAGTTTACAAATGATATTTATAGATTCAAACGTTATTATAGGGGCTTTTAATCCCAGAGACAAATTTCATGAAGAGTCTGCAAAGATTATAAGAAGATACGATGAGGGGGTTTTTGAGGGAGTGATTACCGATTACATAATGGACGAGATACTAACCTTTATACGAAGGAGATCTTCTCCTGAAACTTCTATCGATGTGCTAAATTACATACTGTCCTCAGATCTAATATTAATGAAAACAGACAGAAAAACAATAGATGCATCCTACCATATATTTAGGACATACAAGAATCTTTCATTTACGGACTCTACCGTTGTAGTGTTTATGAAAAACAACGATATAAATAAGATTATATCTTTTGATGAAAGATTTGACTCCGTTGACGGCATACAAAGAATTTTTGAAATCTAGTAATTCACAAAAAAAAAATTTTTCACAGTAATTTTAAAAAACTATGTGATATAAAAAAAATTAAATATTAAATGAAAAATCAGGATTATTAAGTTGGAGGTGGGATATTGAAAAAGAGAATCTGTCTCATTTTGTTGATTGTTGTAATGGTTTTTGGCTGTATTACAAAGCCGCCAGAAAAGCCTGAGAAGATAGTTATAGGAGAAATTGATCCAATGACGGGCAGTTTTTCAAAGGATGGGACTGGAGTACATGATGGCGCTTTATATGCTCTAGAAGAGATAAACTCAAAGGGCGGTATAAATGGAAGAAACGTTACTCTTATCTACAGAGATGATCAAAGTAAGCCCGAGCGCGCTATTGCAGCGGCAGAAGAACTATGTTCAAAGGAAAATGTTTTAGCTCTAACAGGAGGATACGTAGATAGTCTGGTCGGTCCTATTAGCGAGGTTGCTCAAAAATATCAGGTTCCGTATCTAGCGTCCGCTTCTCTTCAAATAGACCTTTCAAAAAGAGGCAATAAGTACTTCTTCAGAATAAGCAACGTAAAAGCCTTCATAGATGCGACTACCGGGGTAGTATTAGAATTATTCGAACCTAAAAATGTAGCAATTCTGTATTCGAGTACTCCCGGTTCTACGGAACTTGCAAACCACCAAAAAGATGTATTTGAGAAAAAAGGAGTAAAAGTTTCTGTTTTTGAGAAATTTAGACCAGGAACGCCAGATTTTACTCCGCTACTGGCAAAAGTTCAGGATCAGGGTGCCGAGGTATTGGTAGTGGATGCCTTCACTGACGATCACATGAAAATGATCCGTCAATTAAAAGGAAACAACGTAGATGTAAAGGCGTATCTTGGAGCATTTGGAGTGGAGGATCCTGAGTTTATCCCAGAGATGAAAGAAAACGCTGAATATATATTCGGTACGGTAGGATGGGAGATAGGAATAACTACACCAGGGACAGAAGAACAGTCAGAAGCATATATAGAAGGCTTTAGGAGAAAATTTGGATATGATCCTAAGCCGATTACCAGCCATGGTTATACCTCCACCAAGGCACTGCTTGAGGCAATTGAAAGGACGTTGGATAAAGGTCTTCCTCTAACTGGAGAAAATATCAGGGATGAATTAACCAAGACGGATATAATGTTACCCTTAGAAAGACTAAAGTTCGATGAAAACGGAGATCCGTTGTATTATACGCGGGTAGTGTTTCAGATACAAAACGGTACCCACGTAGTAATTTACCCAAAGGAGAGATCTACCGGAAATGCGATATATCCTATGCCCAGATGGAGTGAGAGAAGGTAATGGTATTAACGCAATCACTTGTATCTGGAATTTTGCTCGGAACTTTCTATGCGGTAATAGCAACCGGTTTCTCCCTTATTTTTGGAGTAACAAGAGTATTTAACTTAGCTCACGGGGAATTTGTGGTTATAGGAGGATATATAGGCTACTGGTTATGGAAAATATACGGAATTAATCCATTTATGGCAATACCCGCATCTATGTTGGGTCTTGTCATATTGGGCACCATTTTTCAGAGAATTTTGGCATATACTAAGGAACCATACGAACTAAACACATTAGTACTAACCTTTGGTCTCTCTCTTTTTCTACAAAATTCAATGCTTGCTCTATGGAGCGGAAACTATAGGGTAATCGTAATAGATTCTTTAGAAAAGAGCATTTCCCTTGGAATTGTTAACACAAGTCTTGTTAGGATATTAGTCTTTATATTCTCCTTATCTTCGATTCTTTTTTTACATTATCTCCTGAAAAAAACATATTTCGGTAAGGCTATGCGTGCAACAAGCCAAGATAGAGAGGCAGCGGCTATGACTGGAATAAATATACATCGTATCGATTTTTTAGCATTTAGCATTGGTGTGGCTATGACTGGAGCAGCAGGACCTCTTTTCGCATCCATTGACTATTTATATCCTTCTGTGGGTATAAAAGCGACAATTATCGCGCTAATAGTTACTATATTTGCGGGGGTCGGTAACATCGGTGGTATATTGGCAGGAGGAATCGTTTTAGGTGTAGGTGAATCCCTTACGGTAGCGATACTGGGCTCGCAATGGAGAGAGCTTGCAAGCAGTGCAATACTTATAGCCCTACTGCTTATGAGACCGCGCGGATTATTCGAGGGAAAGCACTATTAGAGGGTCGCGTATGCCAAATAATAAGTTTTATGGTCTATTTACAATTTTTCTATTCCTTCTACCGGTTTTTTTAGGGTTTGACGATTATTATCTGTATTTGCTAAACATGGCTTTTCTCTTTGCATTTCTTGCCCTAAGTTGGAGTATTTTAGGTTATGCAGGACAGATATCGTTCGGACACGCTGCTTTTTTTGGTTTGGGTGCTTACACATCGGCTTTGTTGAGCCTAAAAGCGGGGATTTCTCCTTGGATTGCTTTATTTTTTGGCGGGGTAATGGCGATGCTCTTCTCTTCAGTAATCGGATTAACGTGTTTTAGGCTAAAAGGTCCATATTTCTCACTGGCTACCTTAGCCTTTGTGGAGATTCCGAGGATTATAACCTTGAATTCTGAATTTACCAACGGACCCTTGGGATTGATAGGAATTCCTTCGTTTTCAAGTATTACGATTTCGACCATAACCATTGATTTTTATGCTAGCAGAACTGGTACCTACTATGTTTTGATGATCTTATTGCTTGTCCTAACAATTTTTACCCATAGGATGATGAAATCAAGATTGGGATTTGCTTTTTCAGCGATCCGCGAAGGAGAAGAAACCGCCGAAGTACTGGGAGTAAATGCCTTTAAATACAAATTACTTGCCTTGTTGATTAGTGCATTTTTTACAGGGGTTTGTGGAGCACTTTACGCTCACATAATACATTATATTGAGCCAGAAATAGTGTATGGTCTATCATTCTCAGCAATACCGCTTGTCATGTCCATGTTTGGGGGAATGCTCACAGTTATAGGACCAGTACTTGGAGCCACCATACTATATCTGACGAATGAACTGATATTTCATCCGATATCTACCACCGCGCATGAGTTAATGTACGGGCTTGCTATTGTGATCGTAATATTATTCATGCCAAGAGGCATCGTAGGCTGGTTGGAGGAAAGGAAGAGGATTGTTTATGATACTTGAAGGGGAAAAAATCACAAAATTTTACGGATCTCTTCGTGTACTCAACAATTTGGACTTTTCGATTGAAATGGGTGAAGTTGTAGGTCTGATAGGACCTAATGGAGCAGGAAAGACTACGCTCTTCGATATAATAAGCGGTCTGGTTCCTCCAACTTCTGGCAGGATAATTTTCGATGGAAAAGATATTACCGCGCTAAAACCTCATCAGATTTGTAGAAGAGGAATAGGAAGAACCTTTCAAATTGCAAGACCGTTTCTAAACATGCCAACACTCAACAACGTTATGATCGGTCTAATGTTTGGAAAAAAAGATGGCTTGACCATAAAAGATGCTAAGAACGAGGCAGCAGATCTTTTAAATTTTGTTGGACTCGCTGATAAGGAAAATACTTTAGGAAAAGACTTAACCGTAACTGAGCAAAAGAGGTTAGAACTCGCTAAGGCTCTAGCAACCAAACCAAAACTATTGCTTTTAGACGAAGTTGCCGCAGGTTTAAGTCCTACGGCAATGGTTGATGCTTTAGACTTACTTATAAAAGTAAGAGAGACAGGAGTAACCGTATTCGTTATCGATCATGTTTTGAAGGCGATAATGGAGATATGCGAAAGAATTATCGTCCTCGATAACGGAAATAAAATAGCAGAAGGAAAACCTGAGGAAATTGCAACGAATGAAAGAGTGATAGAGGCTTATCTGGGAGTGAGATATATTTACTAGATGTGCAGCGTGGCTATGAAAGTAGCACATTCATCAAGTTCTAGTATTGGTTTTCCGCGTAGAAAAACGGTGGTAATCCGTAGCTTCGCGAACTCAAGAATGCAAAAATTATGAATTTTCCAAAAAACTTATAAATTTTGTTATATATACAAAAATCAAGTATGAAACCTATTGATAAAAAAATCCGTGATATCATAGTATATTTTGCGTTTAAAACCAAGTTTTTGACAGAGAGAAGGCTAATGAAACTTATCTACGTATCTGAGATATACCACATTAAAAAATTTGGTAAAAGACTAACGAATGCGTGCTTTTATAATTATCGTTATGGTCCATGGAGCCCTGATATTGATCTTATAGGTGAAGTTATTTCCGGGGAAGATATTTTAATAGACTATGAAACCACAAGAAATGGGCATGAAGCATCCTTCTTCAAGCCAAATGTTAGTGAAACCACTGTGAATCTATCAGAAGAAGAGATTTCTACATTAGAAGATGTATTGAAAGACTGGAAATTTAAGCGAACTTATGAGTTAATTAATTTCACAAAATCTACTGTTCCGTATAGAGAGTCGGAATTTGGGGAGGTGATAGATTTCAGAAAATATGTTAAGGAGATAATACTAGATGAAGAAATCCCAGTCTCTAGCCCTTACAGGATCCTTGCAAAGCATTATGGGTCATTAAACGAGAAACAATTAACTGATGAAGATAAAGAGGAGATTTTGCAGGAATTTCTAAAAGATAAGGAAGAAAAAAATATAATAAAAGATTTAGAATTAGATTAAAGTTCTTCTGGCTTTCTAATGAGTATTTTTTCTGGTGGCAGCAAATCATAGTGTTCGTCTCTTGTTACTAGATATTTAGCCTTTGTATTGATGGCTTTTGCATAATGAAGAAGATCTGGAAAAGGAATCATCGGGTGCCTTTTTTTAAGGTTGTTGGCGTCTTCTATGTCTTTTTCTTCTATTCTCGAAGTTATTAGTTTATTTCTTTTTTTTAAATCAGAGAAAAGTTCTTTGATTGCTTCTTCATTTATTTGAGTGCCCAATTCTTTAAAGACAAGATCTGAAACAAGTATTATAAATTCACAGTCAATAGTTCTTCTTAAAATGGAAAATGCGAATTCTCCGAGAGGCCTTAGGCGATCTTTTCTATTGTACCAATAATCGAGATAAATGTTCGTGTTTAGATAGATAAATTCCATGTTCTTTGGTTATAGAAATCTGTTATTTAAAATATACTCTGAACTGTGAATTTTTATACCAAAAAATCTTCTTTTTTGAATATAGAAGTGAGATAAATGCCTTTTCTTTCTAAAAGATCTTTTGCCCCTTCTTGTCTATCAATTATAGTTATCGTCTTTATAACTTCGCAGTCTAATTCTTTTACTGCTTCATAAGCGCGGAGAATCGATTTACCTGTAGTGGTTACATCGTCTACAATCACGACTTTTGAATTTTTTCTAACGGGTCCTTCAATAAGTTGTTTTCTTCC
>CAYFZR010000085.1:0-17412 GCA_964347835.1 uncultured archaeon | reverse complement strand
GGTTGTTACAGGTGCAAAGAGCCCTCAAGATGCTGAGATAGCCGTACAAAGAATCATAGAAAAGTTAAAAGAATTAAACTTGATTTAAATTGAGGAGATAATGAAAGATTAAAGATTTTTGCGACCGTAAAAAGAGATTTAAGTTTATATTTCTGCGAGGAAGCTGGACTTTTTGAAAGAGTCTCTGCAGCAACTTAAAGGATGAGTAAGCAGAAGAATTACTATAAACGGTATTATACCCGCAAATGCTCCTAAAATTCCATCAGGCATTTAAATCACCCTAAATCTATCATTTTTTTAATACTTAAGCTACCCAATTAACATTATCTATATCAGTCATTTTATTTTTACCTCTTAAAACCTTGCCTTCATTCGTTTATTCTTCTCTTTATCCGATTTGATAAAAAAAAATAGGAGTATTATCGCTATTTTTAATAAAAGTTAAATACTAGGAAATTGAGAAAGGACTGTTGTGCTCTGTTTCATGAGCAATAATATTTAGGAAAATTATCCGGAGGTGAAAACATATGACAGAATTACCACTTGCACCTATAGGTAGGATAATTCGAAAAGCAGGTGCAGAAAGGGTAAGTGTAGATGCAGCAGAGGCTTTAGTAGAACTGATAGAAGAGCAAGGTGAAAAAATAGCGTCAGAAGCTGTTAAATTATCTAAACACGCTGGAAGAAAAACTGTAAAGGCCGTAGATGTAGAATTAGCGGTTAAAAGAATAGCATAAGCACCATAAGATCTTTCAGATCCAGGGATGGTTTGAAGAAATCCACAGAATATGACGCCATCAAAATCTTTAACAGCAACCTTTCTCCATTTTTTTGGTTAAAATATTTAACAGAACTTCCTTAAATAGCGAAATTTATATGTAAGAATCGCCGACTGAGATAGGAGATTACAATGGAGACGGGATAGCTTATTTGAAGGCGATTTATGTTCAAGCCTAGTTTTTGAAAAAACCGCATACCACCAAAATTTAAGAACTGTGATTGTAACTATGTCCGAGTTGCTATATGCTCTTCATAGACGTCTTATTGATTATGGATAAGGTAATATTTCCCCTTAATCTTAATTACGTCCTAACTTCAATTTTTAATTTCTTTCTCAAGTTCTAATTTTTTCGTGATAGAATCTCTTATTTTTCGACTTCTTCAGGGCTTTTATCTTTTTAATTCAGCAAATGCCGTGCCCAAAAACTTCACAATATCCTCTTGATGTCCCAAATACGGTATTTTGCTAGTGCAGGGGAAAAGTTGGGTTCTTGCAAGGATATTCAAAAAAGCGTCCTCAATGGTTTTATCTCCGTAGCCCCGCATGATGGGGGCATACCCTTAGACAAATGTTGCAAGAGTAAACCCATCCACCGCCATCAGTGAATGAGATGGAGCGTTCCCTGCAAAGCTTTTGGTTAATGGTTATCCCATCAAGGGCATGTTGTGGACATGAATCTATACACAATGTACATTCAGGAATACAACCTTCATAGGAGGCAATTGGATCCGGCTCTAATTCAACAGATACGAGAATAGCCCCGAGCCAGATCATATTTCCATATGTATCATTTATGAGAAGGGTATTCTTTCCAAGTACCCCGAGGCCAGAGAGAAATCCTGCGTGCTTCAGTGAGAGAATACCCCTGCCGTGGTTTCGATCTGGATCCCAATATTCATACGGTTCAGCGGAGGGGATGGGAATTGATATAATGCCTTCCGTTTCCAACTCATCGGATAGGTGAAAGGAGATCAGATCCAATTTATCAACCACCATGTTTCTCACGAAGGTATATGGAACATTGGTTCTGGCCTGAAGGGTGCTTAGGGGAAAATGGGATGCAAAGACGATCACTGACCTGCAATCAGGATAAATATCACACGGGTGGAAGCCTTTTGGAGCACCCGCAAACCGAGCCACTGGTGCAATCCCACAGATATCTGCCCCCTTTTGAATTGCTCTCACCTTAATTATCTTGGAATCGATCATGACCCTCTCCTTGTATCATTTGATTGTAATACATAATTTCTCCTTTCTTGTGGGTATATTGTTACATTATCTGAAATCTATTTCAGATATATACCCTTGAACTTTAATCATCTTTTACCCTCGAGGTTTAGTGGAAAGGAGGTTAAGAATGACAGTATTTATACCGTGGAATAGTCAACCCCTAGATGAGTGGGCTAAGAAATATGCTGCGGGAAAATTCATCGATCTTGATGGGTATTCTACTCACTATATTGAGAGGGGAGATGGAGAACCAATTATTCTTATTCACGGCTTTTTTTATGATTCGTATATGTGGGCTAAAAATATAGATGTCCTAGCCGAAAAATTCAAGGTTTATGTCCTTGACCTCTGGGGATTCGGGTACAGCACTCGGGAGCCTCTGGATTATGGATATCCACTATATGCTGACCAACTTCTTAAATTCATGGATGCTCTCAATATCCAGAAGGCCTCTCTGGTAGGGTCGTCTATGGGCGGGGGAGCCTCCATTCTGTTTTCTGTCCGGCATAGAGAGAGGGTCGACAAGCTTATTTTAGTGGACCCGGCGGGGATGCCTAATCCTTTGCCCTTAATGGGCAAGATAGCCAATTTGCCTAAGGTGGGGGAGTTTCTGTTTGGCCTCAAGAGCAATTTCTACCGCAAAATGCTCCTAGGCACTACCTTCTATGATAAAGAGTTTATTACCGATAGCTACTTTGAGAATGTAACTCGCTTTCACAAGATTAGGGGCACTACTGAGGTCTTGCTGAAAATCTTCCGCAAGCAGTTTTTTGACAAATTGCTGGATGAGATTCACAGGTTGGGAGAGATGGACGTGCCTATATTGATTATGTGGGGTCGCCACGACAAAGCTATTCCCGTTGGGCTTGGACAACAGATGCACAAAATCTTAAAGGCTTCTCGCTTGGAAATCTTAGACCGAGCAGGGCATTGCCCTCATGATGAACAGTCAGAAAAATTCAATCAGCTTGCTGTTGATTTTCTGTCTTCAACAGAAGAGGCGAGATGAAATAAATTTCGTTACTATCAGCGCAAGTCACTTTTGAATGGTGGGCTCGCAACTTCGCATATTCATTAATAAAATCTAAATTTAAATATAAGGAAAAAAATTTTCTTTTGAGGTTGGGCATGGCTATTAGATTTCTCATGTGGATATTAGTTATCTCCTTGGCAGGTTGTACCGCTTTCCTAAAGGAAGATTTGGGTTTTAATCATGGGTGCTTGGGATAAAGTCGTCAAACATTTTAAGGCAAGAGCCAAAAAACAAAAAGAATACGAAATTATAGAAGATAAACCCCCTTTAGATTCATCCTTCGTTCCAACATGGATATACGATCACGAGTACTACAGTGCAATTAAGTTAAGAGAAGAATTAATTCGTGAATATAAAGACGTGCCCCTCGATGAAGCTATACGTGGCGAAAATGTCACAAACGAACTTGGCGAATGCTACTATATTCAGGATGAATCTGATACAAAACTCAGAAAATTCTCGAGAGAAAAAAGCAAGCAAAGAATACTCTCAGACCTGAAACTCCTTTATGGAATAGGCGAGGTTACTGAAAGAAAACTTAAATTTCAAGGATATCGTACTATTGAGGATTTGGTTCATCATCCTCGTTGGAGATTAGAAGCAAGAGAATTCATGGAGTTGTTCGAGGCTAAAGACTCAAAATCGTTACAGTATAAACTCTGGCGTTGGCTACCAAAATCCCATCCTCTGGGACTTCATTTATCCAGTCTTCACGATGAAAAAAATTTTATAATATTTGATATAGAAACGATGGGATTATTTACACGACCAATAATTCTTTTCGGAGTTGCCCTTCCCAAAAATAAAAATTTAGAAATTCACCAATATCTTTTGAGGGATATATCAGAAGAGCCAGGAGCTTTATTGGAGTTCATATCTCATTTAGAAGGCGATAGTTGTATAGTCACGTTCAATGGGCGTTCATTTGATGTTCCTTATGTCAATGAGAGGTTGGGCTATTACGGTTTTGAGTATTCCATCGACAAATCACACTTTGATATGCTACATTTTTCTCGGCGAGCTTGGAGATCCCACCTCCCTGACTGTCGACTATCAACAATAGAAAGATATCTATTTGGCATTGAGAGAGAGAAAGATGTTCCGAGTGCGCTTGTACCAGAGTTCTATGAAACTTATATGAAGACCGGTAACGTTGCCCCGTTAATCCTGATAATAGAACACAATAAACAAGATCTAGTCACCCTTACCAAAATATTTTCGAGTTTGTGCGAGGCTTGGGAATAAATATGGGCGTTGAAAGGCTTTTAAATTATTTACGAGAATTAAAAGAATATAAAGGACAGATTGAACACGTTGAAGAGATACCTAAAAAAGAGCCACGCTATGGGATGCTAGAAAAGCCTCTTCCTCCGCCCATAAAAGAATATCTCGAAAGAAGAAATATAAGGCTGTACACTCACCAAGCAGAGGCTATTAACTTAATCAGAGAGGGTAAAGACGTAATTATAACGACTCCTACGGCTTCTGGTAAGACTTTAGCCTTCAATATACCTGTAATCGAAAAAATATATTATGATCCTGATGCTACGGCTCTATATTTTTATCCAACAAAAGCCCTTGCAAACGATCAACTAGAAAACTTAAAAGAAACGGAAAAAGAGACAGGAATCGAAATAACATCGAATATTTATGATGGCGATACTCCTCAGCACCTCCGTCCAAAGATAAGAGATGTTTCTAGGGTTATCATTACAAATCCTTATGCAATGCATCAATACTTGCCTTGGCATCAGAAATGGAGGCGTATATTCAAAAATTTAAGTTTCGTAGTTATCGATGAAGCCCACGTGTACAGAGGCGTATTCGGCTCAAACTTTGCCTTTCTATTAAGGAGGATTCTTAGACTATGCGATTATTATGGTTCTGATCCTTTATTCATTCTCTCTTCTGCTACTATTGCTAATCCCAGAGATTTTTCTAAAAAACTAGTTGGAAAGGAATTCGAAATCGTATCTGATGATGGCTCCGCAAGAGGCAGAAAATACTTTTTGTTTTGGAATCCTCCATTCATCGATCTTAAAAAATCTGTTAGGGCTTCCTCTCACCAAGAAACAAAGAAATTATTTGTTTCTTTCATAAATAATAAACTTCAAACCTTATGTTTCACGGTTTCCAGAAAGATGGCGGAGCTGATAACTCGCTGGGCAAGAGAGGAATTGAATGAGAAAGGATCTTATCTTGCTAGAACTATCGCAACCTATCGTGCGGGTTATCTACCAGAAGAAAGGAGAGAGATAGAAAAAAACTTTAGAGAAGGAATACTAGCAGGTGTGGTCTCGACAATTGCCCTTGAGGTTGGTATTGATATAGGCTCTTTAGACGCTGTAATAATCTCAGGGTATCCCGGAACGATCATTTCAACTTGGCAACAGGCAGGAAGATCAGGCAGAGGCTTGGATGATTCCATTGCATGCTTGGTAGCATTTGAGAATCCACTAGACCAGTATTTCATGAAGCATCCGGATAAATTCTTTAAAGGAGTTCACGAACACGCTATAATAGATTTAGAGAATCCATATATTGTTACTGGGCATTTAATGTGTGCATCGGCTGAGCTTCCATTTCAACCCGATGTTTCAAAGAAGTTTTTCGGAGATCAAACAGATGAGGCTCTTTTGGCATTAGAGCGAGAGGGATTAGTGAGAAAAACTCCCAGAGGATGGGTTTATTCTGGAGTATCGAGACCAGTAGAAGTTGTAAACTTGAACAATATTTCTGACAATACCGTTACAGTAGTTTGTAATGGCGAATTATTAGAGACCATGGACTTGACGAAAGCGTACAACGAAGCACATAAAGGTGCGGTTCTCTTACATCAAGGCGAAACCTATATCGTTGAAGCCTTAGACTTAAAGAACTCTTTAGCAAAGGTTAGAAAAGAGGATGTTGACTACTATACAGAGACATTGAAGATATCAGATATCAGAATCAATGAAACTATTGAGGAAAAGGATATTGGAATTATATTAGGAATAGGAGACGTTGAGGTCACTGAATATTACCAAGGCTTTCGTCTGAAGAAATTCGATACTGTTATTGGATATAAATCGCTAGATCTTCCTCCCTTAACGTTTGAATCGGTAGGAATGTGGTTTACAATACCAGATGAAATCAGAAATAAAGTTGAAAGCGAGAATCTCGATTTTCAAGGCGGAATTCATGCGGTTGAACATGCTATGATTGCAATAACTCCATTTCATGTTATGTGTGATCGATGGGATATAGGCGGAGTATCTAGCACGAATCATATAGACACAAACAAACCCACTATTTTTCTATACGATGCCTATGAAGGGGGAATTGGTATTGCCGAGAAATCTTATGATATATTCATAGATATAATAAAAATGACTTTTGAGCTAATAAGGGATTGCGAATGCGAAGAAGGATGTCCTTCTTGCATATATTCGCCAAAGTGTGGCAATGAGAACCGACCACTGGACAAAACCGCTGCGTTAATAATTTTAGAAGAGATACAAAGCATTTTAGATGGAAAAATTTCCAATTGAGTTATAAGTCCTTTCTCATTAAAATATCGAATTCTTTCCTTTCAATTTTAAAAAATCCTCGTTTTTCGAAAAAATTTTTAGCTCTCTCATTGTTGGCTTGTACATTAAGCAATATGGAGTTATATCCCATTTCTAAGGCAATATTTTCTATTTCTTTCATTAATTGACTGCCTATTCCCTGAGTCTGTCTAATAGGCGAAACATGTATTTGACCCAAGAAGAGATCTTTTTCTTGTATTTCTACACAGAAATATCCTAAAATTTCGTTGTTTTCAATCGCAACTTTGATAATGATATTGGGCTTTTTCCAATATTTCCTCAAATCTTTTTCAACCTTTTCCCATTCAATACTCCATGCTTCTTTGACTATAGATTCCATCGTAATCCGTGTGATCTCCATTATCACCTCTGTGTCCGATTCTCTCCAGTTACGTATCTCCATGGATGTTTTCTCCTTAGGCTTTGTAGTCAGTTTTCGAGTTCTATTTTTAAATATTTAATTAATCTTTTTTTAATAAAATTTTCAGTTTTAGGGATACGTCGTGCATACTTGTTTTTTCTAAACCAGTTCTAAGGTATCTCTCTATCAGTTGTTTATTACTAGGCAAAAAAGAGTAAAAATTGCATACCTTTCTAAATTGGTAACTGAAGGTAAAATTCAAAAAACTTATGTGTAACAATAATCAATCAAATTTCAAAACTTGTTACGGAACGGCAGAATAGAAAGAAAAGTGGAGGGGAATGATAGATGGAACAGAAAGATGTTAAAAAAATTATGGAAGAATTAGAAAGAAAACCTACGATATACGAAACGATTTACTTAGATAAGCTTGATCCGAGCATCAGATCTCATAAATTGGTCAAGGAAGTCATCGATAAAATACCTGAAAAAGATTTTGCTATAATTAACGAAAATATAAAGTATATTCAGGTCATGGAGTTAAAGCCATATTACGATCCAAAAATTCACGTTTTTGTCAGAGCAACAGAATTACCAATAAGAGTTAATTTAACTGGCGGATACATGGTAATAACAGATGTATTGTTAGAATTTGATGATGCAATCGTTAAAGGGTCTTTAGCTCATGAATTAGCCCATATCAAAGTCAAAATGGGTCCAGAAGTAAAATTTATAGAGAGAGTAACTGATGACGTTGCTATTGACTGGGGATTTGAGGAAGAAATAATTGAGCTCAATAATTCTTTAATTGAGGATATACCTACACCTATCAGAGATATTTTGGAATCGGATATTGAAATCAAGGCAATAAAACTTGGAGAAAATGTTCTCTGGTTCGATACTCCAAGAGAATGGATCAAGTATATTTTCGAAGAGAAGCTTAAGGGTAGCCAGTATAGATGTTTCAAGTATTACATACAAGAAGAAGAAGGACGTAATTGGATTTATGAGTTATCGAGCTCGGAGGATGAAGAGGAGAAAGATTGTTACTACCTTGGAAATTTGCCAGATTACTCAGAGGAGGGCAGACTTGACAAAAAACTTGCAGATGAGTTTCTAGAATTTTTTGGTTTTAAATGTAAAGAGACGAAAATTATACGGCTGATAGATAGTTTACTTAGAGGAGACACGCTAAAGGATCGAATCGGAAGAATAAAAACTTTTAAATGAAGCGAAATGATGATGAGAAATAATAAAAATTTGGAATCTGAACAGTATGTATGCACCGTCTGCGGCTTCAACATGGTGGGCTATTACCCAGAAAGGTGCCCCTTCTGCGGTGCACCGCGAGAGAAGTTCATCACCTCGGAGGAATGCTCTGCGAGGTTCAAAGTTAAGGGTACTCCAGTGAAGGAAAAAGTCACGCGCCTTAACTCCGTTCCGCCTCTTGGATTGGAGCATGCAGCCTATCGCATCGATACAAACGGAAAGGTCTTCTGGATAGACTGTCCTTCGTCCTTCGACAGGAGTCTTATACCGATGGATGTAACCACGTTCACTCACCACCACTTCCTCGGCGCCTCCAATCAGTACAGGAACTTCTTTTCCTCGGAAGTGCGGATCCATAAGTTAGACTCCACCCACAAAATTTGCCGTGCCTTCACCTTCGACGTGACCTTCGAGGATAACTTCCTTGATAGCGGCATCGAAGCCTATCACATCGATGGTCACACTCCTGGCTTCACCTTTTATATCTTTGAGGATGTCCTCTTCGTCTGCGACTATGTTTTCCTCAAGGGAGAGGGGATGAGATTCAATCCATACGGCCCGGAAAAAGAAACCATAGAAGGGGCACACAAAATCAATAAGATCATAGAAGGTAGGAAAATAAACAAGGTCTGCGGGTACAATTACGTCATAGACTTCTCAGACTGGAAGGAGAGATTCGATGATCTTTTAAGCAGGAGGTGAGTCACTCGAATATAAAGGCCGAAACTAGTTTAAATATATATTAACTTCGAAAAAACTTGAAGCTTACGAAATTTTTTTATAACTAACAAACAAATGTCAGGTATGCGCAAAAAAACCCTAATTTTATTTGTTTTAGGAACTCTAATAATCGGATGTATCCAAAAACCTGTAGAGCCGAAAAAAGGCGAAGAACCGATTGACCTGTCTAAAATAAAAACAGAAAAATTTGATTTTGCAAGTTATTATTATCTGAGCCCTTTAGAAGTAACTTTAAAGGTTCCCCCATACGATCTACCACTAGATACGAATGAGGTCTCTAATTTTGAAGTCTTCGCTAAAAAAATTCCCTTGAATAAAGATGCCCTAATTCTTTTAGAAAAAAACGGTTTTGTAGTCATAAAAAATCCATTCAATTCAAGAGAAGAGGATATCACAGTACCTTATAAAACGTTGAAGGACAGAGAGGTACCCGTTTTCATAACTTCAGACTCATTGCTACACCTTTATCACATACAATTCGACGAAACGTTAAGGCAAATAGAAGAAAAAGAATTTTACGATGATGTTTGGGATATTAGCAAAAAATTATTAGACGATTCAATAGAAAAATATAATAGCGGTTCTGGAGACTTAAAAGAAGCGTCAAAAAGAAATGCTGCTTATTTCGCGGTTGGATTAAGTCTGCTAAAACCTAGAGAAGATCAACTGTGTAAGGACGAATGGAGGTGTGATGATCCGGGTTTAGCCGGTGCATACTTTACCCGAGAAGATCTTCAAAAATACAAGTTTGATATTCCTGACTTCGTCAAGGATGATGTCAAAAAAGAAATCGATCTGATAGAACAGCATTCTGGGTTCTCTTATTCTCCAATATTCAAATACGAGGAAGATTATTCCCAATATGTGCCTAGAGGACACTATACAAGATCGGAGAAACTGAAAAATTACTTTAAAGCAATGATGTGGTATGGAAGAATTAGCTTCCTGTTAAAAGGTGGCTGCGAAGAATGTTTGGTCTCTGAAGAAGATGCCAAAATCCAAACAATAGGGGCAAGCTTTATAGCATCAGAATTTGCTGAAAACCAGAAATTGAAGGAGGAATGGGATAGAATCTATTCAGTTACAGCCTTTTATGTTGGATTATCCGACGATCTAGGGCCTTATGAGTATATAGAGGCTTTAAATTATGTTTTCACGGGGATTTTTGACCCCAATGATTTAAAAGAAGAGAACATCGGCAATTTAAAGGCAAAACTCGCAGAATATCAGCCTCCAAAGATATACGGGGGCACCGGAAAATGTGAGATAGAGCCTCCTTTCAACCCGGAGCAGGCAGATCAATGCTTAGAAGCCACTAAGGGCTTCAGGTTAATGGGTCAGAGATTCATTCCAGACTCATACATGTTCCAGAATTTGGTGTTTCCAATAGTCGGGAACTATCATGGAGATAAAAAACCCTTTACATCGGTACCGAGTGTTGCGGGTGTAATTAGAGGATTTCCAAGAGGATTAGATGCGATGGCTTTGCTCGGTTCTTCTAAAGCCAAAGAACTTCTTGAAGAACTGGAAGATTCCAACTATAAAGACTATGATAAATCATTTAAAAAACTTCAGGAGGAATTTGATAGTTTTAATACCAGCGATTGGAATAAAAATTTATATTGGAGCTGGTTATTCGCGTTAAAGCCTTTAATGAAAGAATACGGCGAGGGATATCCTACTTTTATGCAAACAGATGCTTGGCAGAAAAAACAACTGACTACTTCACTGGCTTCTTGGACGGAACTTAGACATGATACAATACTCTATGCAAAGCAAAGTTATACCATGATGGTTGCCGCAATAATACCTCCTGAGAAACCTGTCGTTGGATATGTAGAGCCTGTACCGGAGTTTTACAACAGGCTACTTGCTTTAACCAGGATGACAAATAAGGGGCTAACAGAAATGGATGTTTTAGATGATACATCTAAATATCGTTTGGAAAATTTAGAAAAAATATTGGAGAGATTGGTTACCCTATCAAAGAAAGAATTAGAAAATCAAGAACTTACGCAAGAGGACTACGATTTTATCAAAAACTTCGGTGATGAATTAGATGATGTTATAGCAGAAGTTGATGAAAAAGCAAAGAAAACAACAATAATAGCGGATGTACACACCGATACTAATACTCAGCAAGTTTTAGAAGAAGGCGTAGGATACGTTAATCTAATAGTCGTTGCCTATAAAGTTCCAGATGGAAGAATTTTAATCGGCGCTGGACCGGTAATGAGTTATTACGAATTTAAGCAACCTATGAGCGACAGACTTACAGACGAAAAATGGAGGGATTTATTGGCTTCCAATCCGCCAGAAGAACCTGAATGGGTTTCTGATTTTGCTTTCGTAAGTTAATAATTATGAGTTTTAATCAATGACTGAACCTCTCCTCTTTCCACGGATCACCTCGAATGTGATATCCACGTGATTCCCAGTATCCGGGTTGGTCTTCAGCCATAAACTCCACACCCACAATCCATTTGGCACTTTTCCAGAAGTAAAGTCTCGGCACCACGAGTCTAACAGGATAGCCGTGTTCTGGTGTGAGTATTTCACCATTATGCTTCACTGCAAACAAAACATCTGGCTGGAAGAAATCAAATGTTGAGAGATTTGTCGTGTACCCATCGGCTGAGTGAACCATAACGAATTTTGCTTGCGGTAATACGGTTGTAATCTCTTTTATTAACCTTGTGCTTACTCCTTCCCAAATATTATCGAGTCTAGACCATCTGGTGACGCAATGAACGTCTGAAAAAACTTTTATTCGATTGTGGGACATGAATTCTTCATAGCTAAGCTTTATTTCCTCTTCAACCAATCCTGAGACTCTAAATGTCCATTTGGAAACATCAATTCTCGGAATCCTTCCAAACTGAAGAACTGGCAATTCATCCGTGACTCTCTGACCTGGAGGAACTCTGTCCTTCTTTTCGGTGTCCGGACTTTTAATTTCCCTCATATAAAATCCACCTCAACTATAGTAAACTTACTTTTAATATTTTCGTTAGGGTTAGATTTACTGAAATTAAAAAACCTAAACAATTCGAACATTTTAGAGAGGTTAAAAGCAGTTTATTTTTATGAGATCTCTCTGTTTTGTAATAACATAAAAAAACCTATGTAACCCCCCCTCTCCCTTTCTTTCTTCATATGTTTTGGAGATTTCTTCCTTCGTTAAGGATTTCGATTAAGTTTTCAACATTCGAGTTTGAAAGTTATTCTCTTAAGCAATTCACCTCAAAAGTGAGAATGCAAATAACAAGGCTAAGAGAATAATAAGAGCCAGAGACGTTCTTGCAATAAATTTTCTCGCAACAACTCTCTCGTAATATCTTCTGGGCCCGATATCCAGAAGAAGTGTGGCAGATAGGCTCCCAGCCATTAAACCAAGGACGTTTTCAAGAGTTAAAATCAGGGGGTTCATAGCCCTTACTGGATAAAGAATAAATGAAATTCCGGTGACCACCGCTGGAGGTAGAAGGGCTGCAGCTATAGCCACTCCGGCAATACTTTCAGGTATACCTTTGGTCAGGGCAAGAATGGAGGCAAAACCAAGAAGTAACGCCATTAGAATGTAAATGAAGCTTGAATTCATTCTTGCAAGGATTTCTGGTGTTAATGATAGTTCTATAAAAAAAGAGATGGATAGTGTGGCAATATACGATAATACCATTACCCCCAGGAGCAGGATGCTGAGATTTCCAATGCTTTTCAAGGCATCCCTTGCCCTACCTACCGCTGTATTTATGGCGAAGGCATAAATGGGACCTAGAAGTGGTGAGAGCAGCATGGCTCCAATTATTATCGCCACGCTATTCATGAACAGACCAGTAAGGGCGATTATACCGGCAACAGATGTCAGAGCAATTCTACCGATATCAAGCCTCAGATAAGGTTTGGTAGAGTCTATAAGCTTTTCAACCGGAGTCTTCTCCTTTGATTTCTCAGCCTTCTTCTCAGCACGTTTTAAAACAGATGAAATTATAAAATCGGGTGTGAAAACTTCAATCATGCTTTCCTTACATCTGAAGTCAATCGTCTCATGTAACTTGTTTATTATATCATCAAGCTCTTCATCAGGAAGATAAATGGTAATTCTGATCAATTCATCCTCCTTTTTTAAAAAATGGAGCATATCCTTTACTACAGGCTCTATTTTTTCTAAATCCTCCTTTCTTGCTGTTACGATGACTTTTTTCATTAGAATTAGTTGAGTAATGGATTATTTATAAGTTGATCGAATTGTTATGCTGAAAAATTTGGGAAAAAACATACTTTACTCCTTACGAAATATTTTTATCCATTATAAGCAATCCTAAATTGATCCAGTATGAGAGAAAATTCCATAGTAGAGAAATGGGACGAAGTATACAGGAGAATTCCCTACGAATTTATACCATGGGAAGCGGGAAAACCGCCCAGGGATTTAGTATGGCTGGTGGAGAATGAAATTGTAAAAAAAGGAAGAGTTTTGGACATCTGTTGTGGTGCGGGTACAAATTCCGTATATTTAGCAAATGAAGGATTTCAAGTAGTAGGAATTGATGTTTCTACCAAAGCCATCGATTATGCTGTCGCCAGAGCGGAGAAAGCCAATGTAAAATGTGATTTTATCGTAGCATGCTCGTTTTATCTACCCTTCCATCATAACGTTTTTGGTTTCGTCTTCGATAGAGGATGTTTTCACCACGTCCCCCGAAAAAAAAGATCCCTTTTTGTTAAAGAAGTTCATAGAGTTCTTAAGGATCACGGTAATTACCATTTGATTTGTTTTAGTGATAAGAACCCTCCAGGGTTAAATCGTTTTTCAAAAAAACAAATAGTAGATTATTTCTCCAATCATTTCGATATAAAGTGTATAGTGGAAACCGAATACATAGAAAAATCTGGAACGAAACGTTATTTATATTCTAGTTTTATGGAAAAGATTTAATTGTTTTAGTTCATTCGGATACTAAACTACCTTCAGTGGGTAAACCGGCTTCATTCCAGTCTTCGAGACCGCCTTCGTAATCAAAAACCTTATTAAAACCCATATTTACCAATTTTACAGCGGCTTGGGGACTTGACATGCAGTCAAAACCTGTACAGTAGACTATTATTTCGTCTTCATTTTTAAACATACCCTTTGCATGTTCAATGTTAACCAAATCAAGATTTATTGCTCCCTTTATGTGTTCTAGTTTGTAAAAATACTTGTTCCTAACGTCCACTAGGTAAAATTTATCTCCAGAATCAAACTTCCTTTTTAACTCTTCCCTCGTAATCTTATTTACGCCCATGTTATCAACTTCCGAGTGAATTAATTACCATCTCATTTAACTCTTACGGCTCCTTGATTTATGGAATCATGGGTTAAATGTCAACCTTTTTTTAACAAAATTTCTCATGTTTTCAAAAACCCTATCATTCGCATCGATAGGTTCGGAACAGAATTTGTTAGCGCAAACATACAACTTTGGCTCTTCATGCACCGGATACTTTAGTTTTGATATCCTTTCTGCATCTTCTTCAGGATCTAAAATCTCAATGATCTTGTTCGGTTCGTAAAATCTTAGAACTTCTCCATGAAGCCTTTTGGTCAATTCGTCATTCTTTGGACCCACTATAACTAGGTTTACGGGATACATGTACATATCCGCCGCGTCCGCATAACTACAGGCGAATATTCCATAACTGCCGTAGACTTCAGAGAAGTTCAACAGAGTCCGTTCAGCCATCACGAGATAATCTTCCCTGTTTAGAAGATGATAGAGTTTGGTAAAAACTTGAGCAGTCGCCGAATTCTCTTGAATTCCCTTGTTTCTTATCTTCAAATTTCCTATAGCTCCTTCATCTTCTATGGTATCAAAAAATCCTCCAGAATCATCGTAAAAATTCCGGATGACGAAATCTGCTATATCTTCTGAATATCCAATGAACCTTCTGTCTCCAGTAGATTCGTAGGCGTCTAAAAGCGCCCTTAAGAAATATATCTGGTCAGATAACAATCTCAATTCATTTGAATAATGGTAGACGCCCTCTCCGGTATTATAACTATGCTTAAGGAGGAATTCTAAGGTTTTTAAGGCGTTTTCGAGATATATTCTTTCTCTTAAAAGGTTGAAAGCCTGTAAATATGAGGAAATCATCATAGCATTCCAGTTGGTAAATTTGGTTTTATCAATAAAGGGTTCCTTTAATTTTGCTCTTTCTTCTTCATTCAACTTGTAGAATTCTTCGTCTGCAGCCTGACTACCATAGAAGCCGCCTCTTTTCTTATCGAAGAGTTTAGAATCCAAATAATTTAGTATACTCTTAGCAATTCCGCTATATTTTACATCAGAAGTAATTGCGTATGCATTTAGGTAATTTTTTAGAAGATTCGCATTGTCCTCCAGCATCTTCTCGTAGTGAGGTATGCTCCAGTCTCTTGTGGTAGAGTATCTGAAGAATCCACCATGTACAGCGTCAAAAATTCCGCCGGAACTCATGTTATCCAGAGTTTTAAGGACTATATCTAGGTGATATTTATCTCCAGTTCTAATAAACCACTTAAGTGATAAATCCAAGGCGTCTGAGTGGGGAAACTTTGGAGCGGTTCCAAAACCACCAAAATCTGGATCGAAGGATTCTACTACTGATCCGATTACATCGGATAGAATTTTTTGACTTAGTTTTCCCTGTTTGATCTCTTCTATCACCAAAGATCTTGATTTTGTGGATTCCAATATTTTTGCATAAATCTCGTCCTTTTGTTTTTTGTAGTAACTGCTCACCTGCTCCAAAAGGAGTTTAAACTGTTTAGGTGGAAAGTAAGTACCTCCTGTCAAAATTTCCCCCGTAGGAGTAAGGAAGGCTGTTGTTGGCCAACCGCCCATATTGTACCTCTCGTTTATATCGGGTCTCCTATCGTTGTCCACGTTGATCGGGACGAAGTGATCGTTAACGAGGGTTATTACATCTCTGTCTTTATAGGTTGTATCGTCCATTACATGGCACCAATGACACCAAGTAGCCCCAATTTTCAACAATATTGGTTTATCTAACTTTTTTGCAAGTTTGAAGGTTTTTTCACTCCACTCATGCCATTTTATTTCTTTTATTAAAATTCCTCCTAAAAATTTAGACTTATGATCGATAAGAATCACTTAAATATTTCGTGAATACTTTATATGATTATTCTCTTTCAGTTATTTAACTAAAAAAAGTTATAATATATTCTTGACCCCAGATCTCTGCTTAGATACCTTTTCCCTTGAAACCTCAATGACCTCTTCCTTCCCCAGTATGCCGTGATAGAGACAAACCCTTGAGGTTTGCATGATTTTTATTTCTGATCTACAAAACTTACAAACCTCCAATTTTCCCACTACCTACAAATACATTTTTTTTATTTTATTTAACCTTTTTTCGGTGAAAATAACTTAAAAAAACATTGTAAAACTATTTTTTCATAAAAAAATTACTTTTTAACCATTTTGTGCAATCGTCACAAGATCTCTATAATTTTTTTAATCTTATATCTCATGACTCTAAAGCTTCGCACGCCTTCAATCATAGTGAAAAACGATTTAAAGTATCCATAATCTATTTTTTATGGGCTCTCTCTTTTCTGTTTTTTCTAAAGCTTCTTTATATCCTTTTATTTCCTCATAACTTCCCCAGAAATGAGCTACTGGTATTGAGGGTTTAAGTGTGTAAACCCTTAAGTTATTGTCGTCTCTAAAGGTTAGCTTCTCATCCACGTATACTTTTTGATTTAAGAAATAAATTTTAGCAGAATAATATTTCACATCAATCTCATGAACTATTCCTTCTTCTGAGAAATGATTCAAGCATAACCATCCTACATTAGGTAAGTACACAGCGTCGTTTTTGTAACCATTTATATTCCAGAGTGAGCCTACTTCTTTTCTAGAAGTTGTGAAGAGAGTTTTTTTACACTTAATACATACGCATTCTCTACCTTCCATTTCTCCCCCCTCAATCTAATTTGATGTGTTTGGAGAGGGCGTCTCATTAATGACGCCCTCTTACCCCCCAATCCTCGATGTTGCAGGATTTTGGCGCTTAAAAACCTTCAATTCTCACCACTTACAAAATTTTATAGCATCTAAAAGACTTTCTTTGTTTGGCATACCTATGAATTTCACAATTCCATTTATTGCTACTGTAGGAACCGCGAATATGCCATAACTTAAAGCCCTGGAGGGATGTTTATTAATGTCTATCGTTTCTATTTCTACTTCATCCTCCAACTCTTCTACAACCCTCTTTACAAATTCTATGGTTGGATTGCAGTTAGGACATGTTGGAGTTGTAAATATCTCTATCTTAACAGGCACCTTTACTCCTCCTCTCCATCTTATTTAGAATATCTTTAGAAAACGATACCACCGCCGGTCAACATACTCATACGTCTCAAGATCGTTTCAATTTC
>CAYFZR010000084.1:0-10838 GCA_964347835.1 uncultured archaeon | reverse complement strand
CAGTAGGCGCATTCCAATTTTATGGTTGTAGGTCTCAAGTCTAATGAAAAATCACTTTTTTCAGTCTTAGTTACGATCAGTGTATCTATCTTTTCAATTTCTTTGATATCTGAGAATTTTGTATTCAATAACTCTCGAAAATCCGCGAAATCATTGACTACAACCTCAACAAAGAGACTATGATCTCCAGTTGTATGGTAGATTTTTTTAACCTCGATCAAATCTGCTATTTCCTTCGATATAGACTCTATGTTGCTGGGTTTGGTTGTGACCAACAAGAAACCGGTAATTAAATATGGCAGAGCGTCTGCGCTTATTTGTATGCCGAAGTTCTTGATGATTCCGAGGTCTATCAGACGATCGACGCGACTGCGCACCGTAGGAGGTGTAACATTTAATTTCTCGGCAATAACACTGTAAGATGCCCGTCCATCTCTTTGTAGAAGATCTAGTATCTTAACGTCCAGTTCATCAAGATCCATGGAATTAAATAAAATCAACTACTTCTTAAAAATTCCGGATGAACTAGTCACTTTAGATGGGGATTGTAGATTCTAAAAAAGATCCCTCTAATTTTTTCCTATTTAAAAGGACAAATTGTTTATAAAAATCTTCTAATTTTTAGATGGGGAATAAAATGAATCGGATATATTCAAAATATGATGCTAAGTATCTGTTATCAATCCTTATGCTTAGTTTCATAGTACTACTATTCTTTTCTGGCTTATCTGCTTTTGTTTTGCTACTCAAAATATATTCAGGCATGAATTTAGAATTTATGCATCATCAGTATGATTACGGTAATTGGATTCCTGCGATAATTTATATCGCCATATTTTCCTTCTTTACACTTAGTTTTCTCACACCCATGAAAAAGAGGGATTGGAGGTCTGCAAGCATTTATTTAGCATTTATAATCGCTCTCTTCACAGAGATGTTTGGTTTCCCTCTCACGATATACATATTATCCTCTCTCTTTGGAATGCAACTCTCATTTGGTCATATCGAAAGTCATCTTCTCGCAACGATGTTGGCGACTTTTAAAATAACAAGTTTAACAAAGGCATGGGCTTTAGTCATGGTAACAAGCTTAATTTTAATAGCAATTGGCTTTATCTCGATCTACAAAGGCTGGAAAAAGATATACTATTCGGAAGAACTCGTTACTGATGGAATTTACAAATATGTTCGCCATCCTCAATACTTGGGACTTTTGATGATTACAGTGGGTTTTTTAATTCAATGGCCTACTCTAATCACCCTAGCCATGTGGCCAATATTGGTATTTATGTACTATAGACTTGCTAAGAAGGAAGAAAAAGAGATGGTGGAAAAATTTGGAGAAGCATACTTAAGATACAAAAGTAGGGTTCCTATGTTCATACCCTTATTAAGTCTCAAAGGGCATATCTAAGGTACTCTCTTCGCTTTCTTTCTTCTTTTCTTGAATAACAAAATAAGAGGCAGATACGAGAGAAAAAAGAAATGCTAAGCCGGGAATAAACTCCGATCTTGCCAATATATAGAGATCTACGTCTGGTATTGTTAAATAAAGCCTTAAGAATGCTAGAACAGATCCTATTATGGTCCCTAATACGAGATCCTTGAGTATAGTATAAAATTCTTTTATATCCTCTAGTTTATGCATCAAAATTGCTCCTACGATCAATCCCACGATAGGGATTAAAATTTTCACTGACAAGAAAGCAAATATTGCCCCTATGTAAACTAAAACAACTCCGCCTACTCTGCTAGCCCTTATCCTCATGTTTGGAGAGCCTAAGCCTATTGCTCCACCAGATAATCCTGCTATGATTATGGATGGAGTCATGGTTCCTACTCCATAAGCCTGTACTAAGAGAAAGCCTTGCCAAAAGGAACCAACGAGAGAGCTCCCTATTACTATGAGAAATAAGGGACCTAAGAGCTCTAAGCCGCACACTATAGACATGAGCAAACCCCACACAAATACCATGGTAAGATTGCCACTTATGGGCAAGTGAAGTCTATTTAGGAGAACGTGACTTAAGCGGATGAAAGGATTACTTATTACTCCGATAATTGAGAATCCAAAAATCATCATTAGAAATCCAGCGAATATTGCGAGAAGCGTCCAAAGTAAGATGTTGTCAAATATGATATACAGACTGCCAACCGCTACGCCTGCAAGGATAAAAAATAACAACTTTCCGCTGTTGAACACTAGTCCTGTCAATAATCCACGCCTAAAAGATCCATCAACGCCTGCTGTATAAGCACCTAAGGTAGCACCGCATGATGGGCATGTTATACCACCAATGAACAATCCAGCAAGTAAGGATGCAAGAAAGGGATAGCTTTCTGAAAGAATTGCTATTATACTTTCCGTTTCATTGAATAATTCAGCAGACACCATTTTAATATCCGAGAAGAAGGTTTTTATTCGAATAGGAGATCTATTTTTCAATGTGCATGATATTTGTGCATAAATTTCCTGTCTCCAACCAGACCTAGACCAAAACCAAGTATCGGGGCAACGAAAGTCCATGGTCCTCCCAGATACTGTCCGATGAAAAGTCCTGCAAAGAGACCTACACAGCATAACATTAAACTCACCACAAAACAAAATGATTTGTACATACTCATATGGTTTTTAGTTTAAAATTGGTAATAACTGAACTTCTTCATTTTCAAATTAAAAATCTAAGGGAGTTATATCGCACCCACCGCATGGTATGCACATTGTCTTGATTTGTGAAAGGTCTAAATTATGTTCTTCCAATGAATTTTTTAGATAAGTAGAAAGTTTTAATATTCTCTCAGCAGATGGACGTTCATTTCCTATTTCTTCTTTTCTTAATGGATGAGGGTAATAAGGTCTTAGAATCGGTATAACTCCGTGAGAGGTTAAAAAGTCAATTCCTTTCTTAACGTTTTCATTGTTTTCTCCCAAACCCACGATAATATTAGAAAATACCTTGTTTCTTCCATACAAATCCACAGCATTTATGAGGCTTTCGAGGATGAAATCATAATCCTTTCCTCTGCATATTTTATTGAAAAGTTTTCTATCAAGTATCTCTATGTTGTATTTGATCTCTCTAGCGCCTGCCGTATAAAGTATATCAGAGGAGTCCTTGGTTGGACAAATAGAAACGCCTATGGGCAAGCCAAATTTCTCCAAGGCACGGATTATGTGTGCTACATACTCAACTTCTTCGCTTAAGGATTTATAAACGCCAGAAGTTATAGAGATAGCATTGATCTTATCTGATACTTTTTTAATCATCCTTACTATGTCTTCTTCACTTTTTCTCATACCTTTTAACTTAGGCATCGGACAAAAAAGGCAGTTGTATATACAACTCTCTGAGACAGTTATATAGGCTTGTTCTGGACAGTGTAATACAGGTTCTTCAACATATCCCTCGACTATTTCTTCTCCATCAAGGTAGAGTTTGGTCCTCTCTCCTATTCTCTTGGCAATTAAAGGTGATTCAGGATCGATCTCCAGTTTGACTCTATGATTGAAAAATCTAAAGAATACTGATTTTAATCCAGCGCCTGGACCTGCTTTAGATTTAGATGCTTTAACGCTAAAATCTTCCAGTGCTACTCTTCCATAAGACAATAGTAAAGCCTTGGTTTCTTTCATTTAATCGCCTTAATTTCTACTCATGAATCTCTCAATCCGAGAAACTCCAATATCTTATTAAAGATTGACGATAGGAGTCCTAAGAATCCTTTATCTTCGTATCTTTCAGCCACGGATATTAATATACCTTCAGTTCTAATCATCTTCTCGTCGTTTCCATTTGAGTATATGAGAACGGAACCGGGTAACTCATAATTTCCCTCTTTTAGGGGCCTGATTTTATAACTATACGTCTTGTGCTCTTTTCCAGAAAGGGAATCTTCTATGTTCAGATTTCCAGAAACAACCTGAAAATTTTTTGGAATAGTGTCTATGATTCTAATCTTAACATTACTGTCTAAATTGCTTTCCACACTCAAAATTACGTCTATGTCGTCACCCACAGGTGAATTGTATTTATCTACGTCCTTAATGATTAGCAGATCAATTTTTTTACCAAATTCTGCTGAATCTGCACTCAAATTAGATGTCTCTAACGAAGAACTATCGGTCTCCCCTACCAATTCATAGCGCGTAGTGGATGGCAACTCTACCCTTAATTTTGCCCTTTGAGACCCTACTTCTAACAAGGTTATTTTTGCCTCTTTCGCCTCTAAAGTTTCTCCAATACTGATAGGTCCCGAGAAGGATGTCTTCCTCCCCATGTATAGGACGTTTATAAAAACTCTTTCTCTATCTAAATCTGTCCCGACGAGTTTCAAACCATAGTTTTCATAACTAAAGATCTCTCCAAAATGTAGAAAATCCTCATAAGTACCTTCTCCTTTCTTTAAAACCTTCCCTTCATACTCATATACAGGTCTTATTTCGTACTCAGGCTCTTTATATTTAGATTTGGTTTTTCTTACCACTCTCGGCATTTTTCCCTCTATTATTTCTCCTCTTAATAATTTATTCAATACGTATTCTATCTCTTCCTTTTCCTGATACCCCACCAAAGTCGTGATTGGTTTTCCATATTTATCAAAGAATATAAATGAAGGAAGATAAACAACGCCGTATTCTCTTGCGAGTTCATGTCCTTCCTTGGAATCTGCATTAATGGTAATAATATCTGCTATTCCTTTGTATTCGGTTCTAAGCGCCCTCATAGTAGGGATCATCAGCCTGCAAGGACCGCATCTATCTGCAGAGAAATCTAACATGGTAGGCTTCCCGTTATATAGGGCTGATTGAAACCTTTCCGGTGAATAATCATAGAGAATTCCTACAGGACTTATGTAACCCTCAATTTCTTCGATTTCTTCCCCTTTAGAAAGATTTAGTGGTATAGAAATTAGGATAATAAGGATAAACGCCACCCAAGGTTTATTTCTTTCAAATGCCATCTAGTAAGATGTGGTAGATAGAAACTTTATCAATTCTCCTTTAAGGAAGTAAAAAAATCGAGGGTTTAACTTTAAATTTAGAAGGTAAATTCGGTTAATTTTTTTCTTTTTTAAAGACTAGCGGTTATAGGTAATAAAAAAGACATTTTTTGCCTATTTTCAAGAACATAAATAACGAAAGTTAAGTCTAATCTTGGGTGATGCGTTGATTCCAAACAAGCAGCATAATACGAAAGAAAAAGGGACAGTCTTTCTCCTTTTCAGGATAATTACAATCTTATTTTTGGGATTTGGTATTGTTAGTCTCGTAATTCCTTTAACTAATGCACAAACATCACAGGCAAATACTGTTAAATCTTATATAGACGAGGCATCAAATGAAATAGAAAGCGCCAAGGATCAGATCGAGAATGCAGAAAAAAAGATCAACCGGGCGAAATCGTCAGGTATAGATGTTTCTCAAGCCGAGTCTACTCTGTCAGAGGCTAAACATCTTTTGTCAATGTCACAGGAGAAGTTTGAGAAGGCGAATTCAGATTATTATAATGAAAATTATGGAGATGCTACTCATTTTGCTAAATCTGCATCTATGCAAGCTGAAAAAGCTTTAAACCTTGCTAAAGAGTCTATAACTTTTATTCCTAATCAAGGAATAATTATCCTCTCCTCTAACCCTTCTGATGCAAGCGTATATCTTAATGGTGACTATAAAGGAAAAACTCCTCTAGAACTAAGTGTTTCTCCAGGTACTTACACGATAAAAGTAACCATGACCGGATACGAGGATTACATGAAGATGATAACGGTGAAGTCCGGAGAAGAGGTCTATGAAAATGTAACTCTAGTATTAACCCCAATTCCAACTAAAAAATCTTTAAATTATTTATTAATCACTTTAATTTTTCTTGGGGTAATAGCTTTAACAACAATCGTGCTGCACAGGGAGAAAATATCAATTGGACGCCTAAAAAAAACACGTCCGAGACGGTGAAAATAATATAAATTGAAAAATTTTACAGCAAAAAGAACTAGGATGCTCTATTCTGGTATTTTTTATCAATTTTAAAAATCATTAAGGATAAAACTTTCTCAGTGAGAAAAAATTTTCTCTCCTTTTTTCGTTTCTAAAATGGAAAAAGTAATAGAAAAAAGCGCTATAATTAATTTTAAATGGATATGAACCAAAAAAGAGGTAAGAAAATGGTCAGAACAGGCATCACAAGAAGACACTTTCTGTATGGAATAGCAGGAGCGGCTATAGGTTCATATGTAACCGCTTTCACCGGCGCAATACTAAAATTTGCCTGGTCACCAAAGATAGGAGCAAAAGGTGTTTCAGAAGAGGTCGAGATAGCAAAGACTGATGAAATTCCTGTAGGACAGGCAAAGTTATTCAAGTTCATGGGTAAGCCATCCATACTTGTTCATTTACCAGAAGGTTACTACGCCTTTGGAGCGGTCTGTACACATTTAGCATGCGTCTCCACATGGAAAGACTTAGAGGACAATGATGTAATCTACTGTCCGTGTCACATAGGCAAGTTCGATCCAAGGACAGGTGCAGTATTAGCGGGTCCCCCGCCTAGTCCTTTACCTCAGATAGATATAGAAGAAAAAGAAGGAGCAATCTTTGCCAAAGCTTGGAAGGATTCAGAGTACGTTAAATCTCTTTCTATGTATGCATAGGCAAAAATAGGATGAATAAATTTATTAAAAACTTTAGTGGTTAGATATGGAAGAGGAGAAGAAAAGAAAAATCAAAACAAGCAGAAGAAATTTCATCAAGACGCTCATAGGAATTTCCGGAACAGGACTTCTTGGATCATTTTTAGCAACGTTTAAATCCGTATTCCCAGTCATCTCAAAAGAGAGACGAGGTGAAGATTCTCCAGTTTTCACTTACGTTGAGGATACTCTTGATTTTGAAAACAATCTCATTGGAAAGAAAGGAGAAGTAGTTAAGGCTGATCACTTCAAAGATTATGGACAATACGCGAAGGTCTTCTTCAAAAGAGATCCCGTGCTTTTAATGAAACTCGAACCTCAAAGAATGAAGGTGGAAAAAGGTGTAGAACAGGGGTTCGTTGCATACTCGGCAATCTGTACCCATCTTTCTTGTGTTACATTTTACAGAAAAGATCTAGACCAGATATACTGCCCATGTCACGATGGAAAATTCGATCCTTATGATGGGGCAAAAGTCATAGCAGGACCACCTCCAAGACCACTACCACAATACCCTGTGAAAATACTGGAGGATGGAACTATCATAGGATCAGAACCAATTGGAGAGGTGGAATTTTAAACTTGAGGATGTAGAAAACGGCAAAAAATTGAGCATTAAGGTTGTAGGATGGGCTAGATTTTTGCTTGCTAACAAACTTTTTTCTCTTAAAATTTCTATTATTTTAAAGTTGAATGTGAGATTTCTTTCCTTTTTTAAAGAGCAAAGGATAAAGTTTCCTCCTTTAAACTATTGTTTGAGGTGATACCAAATGGCTGAATTCCTATTTAATGTATCGGTCTTACTAGGATTCCTCGTAATATGGGGCGTCTTATCAAGAAAATTAGGACTTGGTTGTGGAGGATGCCATGGAGGACATTCAGGACATAAAAAAAACCCAAAAGATAATCAAAACGAAGAATCATGCCATAAATAGGAGAAGTTTTCTTAGGAAGACGAGAACAGTGAAATAATGGGATAATACAATTTTTTCTTTTTTAAAGAGCAAATCTACTGGGGAGGAGTTTAATATATTGCTTGAGGTGTTATGATTGCTTTGCCACTTGATTTTACTTTCGCCTTTAATCGGCTTTGGACTTTTCATTTTTTTCCCTTTCTGGACTGCTTTTCCCTTATATATCGTAATATTGGTTATCTCAGGGACTTTATATTTCAAGATAGTGGAGGATATGAGAATCCCGGCGAAAATGGGTTGGGAAGAGATGATAGGATCAGAGGCCATTGTTGTGAGTGATATAAATCCAAAGGGGATTATAAGATATAAAAACGAGTTATGGAGCGCCATTTCAAACGAAACTTTGAAAAAAGGAGAAAGGGTAAAGATTAATGGACTTGATAGAATGAACGTGGTTGTAGAGAGATTAAGCGAATAAACGCCAATAAAAGATAATCATTTCTTTAGACTTTTATCTGGGGTGGAATCTCCTCCTCAGGAGGCAAGGGTTTTCCACATAACTTGCAATATTTGATTTCTTCCAAATCTTCTTTTCAGCATGCGCATCTCATTTAAGCCTCCATACGTGGGGTATTAATGAAATTAGCCTTGCAATAACTCTTTCATTGATTACAATACCCGCCGAGATTAACATGATTACAAAAATCGCGGATATAGCTAACCCAATTGCAGATATCTTGCCGAAGTCCTGCACTGGAACGAGAATCATTGTAATGAGGGAGAGAAACCCAAAAATCGTTGTTACGGTTGTTAGAGCGATAGATTCTCCAACTTTTAAGGAAGTTGAATGTAGCGCCTCTTCTGTACTTAATCCTTTTTCTTTTTCTTCATTATACCTTGAAAGGAAGTGTATGCTATAATCTATACCTAATCCAAGCATAACTGTGGCTAACATAATTGTAATGGGTGTAGATGGAATTCCAAGCAAGCCCATGGTGCCCGTGGCGAAAACTATGGCTATAAGTACGGGTCCAAGCGCCAACGGAATTCTATACGGACTTTTAAGGGCGAAAGACAAAATTACTAAAACCAGAATTATGCTAACCACTGTCATCCTAGCTTGACCTTCTTCCATTTTTCTTAACATCGAAGAAGTAAGCACGCCAGTGCCTGCTTGAGCAAAGGTAGCGTCCTCAGGCGTTTCGACGTAATCGATGATATCATAGAGCTCCTTCACATTACTTTCTTCTAACTGTGTTCCTTCTGCTCTTATGATTATTATAGCTTCTGTATAATCCTTTGTTAAGAACCTTCTTCTATTATCTGGAGGCACCCCATTAATTTTCTCAATGATATCTCTTTTATTCTCCGAATCCGATACAGGACCGATCATGCTTAAAATGCTAGATACTTCTTCAACCCAGGGTAAACTCATCGAACTTTCATGCACTTTTTCCATTGCCTTCATTATTTCAGGTTCTCTTACATCATCTGCCTCTATTAAAACAAAAGAGTAACTGAATGTAAATGGTGCTTCAAATTTATCTTCTACAATGTTATTTGCCACTACAATTGGATCATCTTTAGGCAAAAACATTTTAGCATCGGAAGTACTTACTATTTGGGACATTCCATATAAAATAGGAAATAGAGCAAGTCCCATGAAAAATAAAACTGCAAAGGGTTTTTTTACTGAGAAATCGGATAATCTAGACGTTAAAGTTGGCAATATATCTTTTATTCCAAGAGCGCCGGTAATTCTCGAGAAATCTATAGTTCCTCTATTCAATTTAGTTTCCAGCAGTAAATATGATGGCAGGAACAAGATCACGGATAAAGCAGAAAAAGATATCCCTATGAAAGACATCACGCCAAATTCAGTTAACATTCTAATTCCTGCGATTGATATACCGAAGAAAGCTGCCATGGTAGTTATGGCTGTAAATATCGTGTTTCTACCAATTCTAGAAACAGCGATGTTTAGGGCATTAGGTTTTCCCTTATCCAATTCCTCCTGGAACCTGTGCACCAAGTGGATACTGTAATCTATTCCAAGTCCCAAGGTAATAGCGCCGAAGGTAGAAGTTATAAAGTTTAAAGGTATATTCAAGGTGTGCATCGTTCCATATGCCGCTAGAACAGCCACGAGTATTGGTATCATAATGAAAGCAGCGCGAATAAGGCTTCTAAAAATAAAGAATAGAACAACCGTTATGGTGAAAGCGGTCACAATTATTGATTTTGCGAAACCATTTTTAATGGCTTCAAAAAAAGCATATTCCAAGGCCAATCCACCAGTAACAGTGACTTTCGTTCCCTTTGGTTTGTCTATTTTTTCAACTGTTTTTTGAAAAGTTTTTATGAGCTCAATTCTCTTTGGCATTTCGGTGGAATCAATCTCTGCTTCTATTAGGGAGTATTTTTGATCTCCGTCAACATATTTCGATCTTTTATCTAAAGGCACTCTCAATATTTCATCTCTAGTATCTCCAAGATCTAAAACACTAGAGACGCTAAATACGCCGGGAATAGTTCCTACTGTATCGACTAACTTCGATGTCATATCCAAAACGTCTTCGGTGTAAACGTCCTTTTGGTTAACACCGTCTACTTCAACAAGAATTTGTACAGTTACAGGTCCCATGAAATCGCTTAGTACAACGTGAGTTTCTTGGTAACCCGGTTCATCTGGGTAGTAATACCCCATGAAATCCGTACTGATCTTGGTTTTCGTAGCCTGTTGTAGGGAAATTCCCGCTATTATTATGGAAAGAACTATTAAGATAGGATAGATTCTCTTTGTGAGATTGGCATGGAAATCAAGAATTTCGGTAATCAATTATTTTCCCCCTGACTAAACTACTCCTGCTCTTTTTTGCGCCTGAATCTGAGACCAAAAACTACAACTCCAGCCAGAGCAACTAAACCCACTGTACCAAATAGGATATTGGATGTACCTTGACTTTGTTCTTTTACTACGTTTATTCCGAATGAATGGGTCTGATCGAGTCTATCATCTCCCTTAGACCAGATTATCTTTAGATCGTTTATGTAGTTAGTCGGAGGAGTATCTCTATCGATATCTAGTTCAAAAGAGGCTATTCTAGACCCATCCGCGGGTATATCTCCCAGATAATCAGTTTTTGCTCCCGTGAAGTAAGACTTGGTCTGTATGGCGACTTTAACACTCTCTGCCTCTAAAGTTCCAATATTTTTGATGGGTATGCTAAAAATCAC
>CAYFZR010000083.1:0-32945 GCA_964347835.1 uncultured archaeon | reverse complement strand
GGTAATTACTAAAGAAAAGTTTGATTTTATGCGTATACCGATGAAAGTTTGCTGTTTTAAACTGAAACAATTTATGAGCGCTAAGCATTGTTATTTAAAAAAATAATTATGATATCCCTATTTTCGAAAAAAATTCGATTCTCCAATTTGCAATCTCTTTGATATTCGCATCATGATATCCTTCTTCGAACATATCTTCGAATTTGCTAGTTTCCTCATAAGATAGTTGTGTAAGTTGGAGGGTTACCTCCTCGTCCTTTAGCATTGAAACAACAATTTCGAGAGCATCGTCACCCAAGTAGAGACCGCCTTCTAAAATAGCGTAAGCGGATTTGATCTTGTCTCCTCTTATTACAAGATAACCCACTTCATTGGCATTTACAACCTTCAACAAGCCTGAGAATTTAGAGGCTATTAATATGTCTGAAAGGTCGATCATCCCATCCCTCTAATATGTCCATAGACGCTTAATAACTAAATTTCAATTATTGATATAAACTAAATTTGGTTGGATTCGCATTTCGAAATATGGAGCGAAAAAATTTTCGTATTTTAATCACTCGGATAATCTCAATAGCATACCAGTTCTCTTTGCCCTCTTCAGGCAAAGTTCATAACCAAAGATGCTTCCTATGAAGTATAGGACTAATAAAAAATAACCTTTTACGATATAAAAAGGAGTAACAGTTCCAATTCCGTAAAAAATCCTAAAATAATCGAGAAAGTAAGTCAGGGGGATAAGCCTAGAGAGGTAGAATAGAGGGGTTGGAAGTATGGAGGATGGATAGTATATCCCACAGATAAGCATGAATAAACCAGCCATAGACCATGCTGCTACTTCTGCACGCTGTCCAAATAAAAAAAGGAGTATACAAACGATATTACCTACAATAGCCCCCATCATGAATAAACCTACAAGAAATAAAATTAACCTAAATATTCCCGGCCTTAAGAAGTCGAATCCGAAGACAAAGTAACTGAAGATACTCAACAAAACGAAAACTAAAAATCCTCGAATTATACCGACAAACCAACCGCCAAGGGACAGATGCAAGCCTTCAATAGGTGTGAGCAGTGTTTGCTTTATACTCTTACTCCAAACGTCGACTAATAAAACGTAGGCTACGTCTATTTGACAGATTTGAATAGTGCTTAATGCAATGGTACCTACCAATACAAATGCAACTTTTTCAGGAGATAACTCTAAGAACACCGTCATTAGACCTATGGATATCAAAGCGTAGAAAGGCCAGAACATTATTTCAAATATCGTAAAAACATTTCTTTTTGCCATAATCCAATTTTTGTACAAAAATGCATTGAAGGCAATAAATGATCTATTCAAGTAATTCAACAAAAACATCCTCCAAATCAGGTTCAGAAACGTTTAAATTCTTAATTTCAATATTGTTAGCGATTAACTTGGAAATTATTTGGTTTAGTACATTCTCAACATCATCTACAACTATTTTCAGGGATTTTCTAGTTTCCCCAATCTCAAATACGCCAGGAATTTCTTGAAGAACTTTTGGATCGAAAGAACCCTCAAATTTGATAGTAATTTGATCTCCAGTTTTGATCATCTCTTTTAATTCTTTTGGAGGCCCCATAGCTCTGATAGTGCCATCTTTTATAAATACTATCTCCTTGCACAATTCTTCTATCTCTTTCATATTGTGAGACGCAAGTAATACCGATACATCATCTTCGTGAATCTTTTTGATCATCCTTCTAATTTTAATGGCAATATCTGGATCAAGTCCTAGGGTAGGTTCGTCGAGTAAAAGCAGTTTAGGATCGTTTAACAACGATTTGGCAATTGCAAGGCGTTGTTTCATACCCGTGGAGAGTCTATCAAATCGTACATCTATAGAATCTGCTAATTCTAAGAGTTTTATACATTCTTCTATTTTGGATGTTCTCTCGCTGCCATTTAGCCCGTATAACATAGCGAAGTACCTTAGATTTTCGTATACAGTGAGGCCCCATGGAAAATTCGGATGCCCGCTACACATATTTATGATGCTTCTAACTTTTTTTGCATCTTTTAAAATATCTCTTCCAAATACTTTTGCACGGCCGCGATCTGGCGAGAGTATTGTCGAAAGTATAGACATCAAAGTCGTTTTTCCAGCCCCATTCGGACCTAAGACGCCAAAGATTTCGTCTCCAGTAATTTCCAACGATATATCACTAATCGCTATTTTTTTGTTCCTGGAGAAAAATCCAGTAACGTATTCCTTGTGTAAACCTTCTGTTTGGATTGCGAGCATGTTTGAGTATATTTGAAATGGTAATTAAAAATCTTTGGTCAAACAATGGGGGTAAGTTTTAGTTTAGGAAAGCCCTTTGATACATCAATATGTATATTATATATTCTTGTTCTAGGCTGTACTCCATAAAAAGCGATGCTTCCATCGATTTCTATAATTTTGATGTGCATGGTTGCCATGTTTGCAAGTTCTTGGGTTGAGGTTAAACCTGGTTTAGTCACAGCAATGCCTAGATCGCCGTGTCCTTTAACTAAAGAGACGTTTTGACTCGTAAACTCTACAAGGGCCTGCTCCCAGTACCGGTATTCCAAGACATCGTATCCAAAATGTAGGTACATAGGTGCCTTAGTCAATTCTCTGAGCTCAGACTGAACTTCTAACCAATTTTTCTTGTCTTCTTCTAAGGAAGCTCCATCTATAGTCACGATATAAGGTTTTTTTTGGTCTTTATCAGGCATTTTCCTTTCGATTATTCTCACATATTTGTCAAATCTTTCACTGCTAACAAACATAGACGTTCTCTTTCTAACTTCTTCTGCGTCTGCGCCCCCTACCGTAATTATTGCTGCGCCTCTATCCTGTGTAATAAAGTTCAATAAAGGAAGGTAGTTAAAGAGCCTGTAACCGGCTGGAGGAACGTTTTCACCCACGTCTATTAAAACGAATCCTCCTCTTCTATATCCTCCTCCAAGAACTTTATCTAGATCCTCGCTTCCCGTAGAAAAATGTTTTTCTGTATCAGGCACTGGTTCCCATTCCCTTCGGTGTTCAGGTGGACTGTATTTAAACGGCTCAAAAAATTTAAACTCATCTTTTAAGGTGTAAAGATAACTGGGTTGCCTAATCTCTGTTCCTCTCATCTTTTCAAGGTATATATGCCTGACTATTCTTCCGTCCAACATATCTTTTTTCAAGAACAAGACCTCATCAACAATATATTCTTTTATACCATACTTACTGTACAAGTCAGTCCCCTTTGGAATTTCAGCTGTTAGTAGAGTTGTACATCCGATTTGACCTATAATAGGTTCTATCAGTAATATATTTCTTCTAAAATCAATCTCTCTTTCATAGACCAGACCCAAAATAGTAACTGGATCAATTATCAGATGTTTTACGCCTTCTTCTTTGATCATCTTGCCCAAATTCTTGAAAAATAAGGCTACATCTACCTTATTCAATTCATCTACGTATTCTGAGATCGAATAATCATGAAAGGCGATCGCATTCTCTTTAAGAAGATTCGAATCGTAAAAATCAAATCTTTTAGCAAGTCTCTTTAATTTTGAGATTGATTCAGAAGCCGTTATGTAGAGTACCTTTTCTCCTTTTTTTGCTTGATGAAATGCATATTGAAGAGCAAATGTTGTTTTCCCGGTACCCGGCTCTCCGGATATCATTATTGTAAATCCCGAAGGAAAACCACCGCCGATTGAAAAATCTAGACCCGGTATGCCCGTCGTAACTCTTTCCAATTTTTTTTCAGAGATATCTATCATAACTTTTTTTCCCATTTTTATCTCTCCTGTTTGATGTGAATTTCGAATTCACAATGAGGATCACCCATCGCCATACATTTTGTTTCTCTAAATCTTGAAATCTTAAATCTACCAGAAAGAGATGCTGTGATATACTGACCCATCCAATTACAGTAAGGGGCCTCAAATTTATATCCATATATTCTGAATCCCGTACAAAGAAAGCAGTCATGAATCCGATAAACCAATTTATTAGAATCGTGACTCACCAACTCGAGCATCCCTAAACCTAATTTTCCTGAGATTTCAATCAATTGGTGAAAGATGGATTGAGCGTCTTCGCCTTCGATCATATCCTTAACTATGGAACCCAAAAAACTTGCAGATCTCTTCAAAGTTTGCTCAGTATCCTTTTCATTAATTGTTTGAATTAAGGAAAGCGTTAAAATATTGAAAAGATGCATCGTTACCTTATGACCCATTTCTCTCGTCTCAAGACCCTGCATAATCATCTTTAAATCATCTCTTATGGTTTCTTGGATCTTGTCTGCTACTTCATGCCAGTAGAATTTGTAAGGCTTAGAAGCCGAGATTAAATAATCGTCATTATCAAGAGGGGAACCTTGCTGCAGAGTAAAAGCTGTATACAGGATTTCTTGCATTTCTTCTTCGTCTCTCAATCCTTCAAACCTTTCTTCACCGATGTAAGTTGTTGGGAGCGTTTTAACATCATATCTCTTCACGACCTCTGGACTGTCTTCAACGTCAACGGTGTAAACTTTCAGGGGTATATTAGCGTTATCAGCAATTTCTATTAATTTTGAGGCAAGCAAGTCACAATAGAGGCAAGTTGGGGAGGTAAATATTATCGCATTTACACTGTATATCTTTTCCATTTCAATCCCTTAATTATTTTATTTTCATAATTACTTCTATCAGTTTCCGTATATCTGATTCTACTTCAAGTGGAGGTTCGCAAGAATTGATGATTGTTTCAGGATCTTTAAGTCCGTGACCAGTCAACACTGCGACTACCTTTTTATCCGGTTCGATAATTCCTTCTTTTCTTAGTTTCTTCAATCCAGCAATGGAGGCTGCACTAGCAGGTTCACATAAAATTCCCTCTTTTCTTGCCATCTCTTTTTGAGCGGATATTATTTCATCATCACTAACTGACTCTGCAAATCCGCTACTTTCTATAATTGCATTTATCGCCTTCGATGCGTTTACTGGATTGCCAATTCTTATCGCAGTTGCAATAGTCTCAGGATTTTCAGTGGGAGTTACAATTCTGGAATTACTTTTCAAAGCATCCACTATAGGGCTCGCTCCCATTGCCTGAATACCTATCATCTTAGGAACTTCTTTCGTCAAATCTATCTTGAATAATTCTTTAAACCCTTTGTATATCGAAGATATATTCCCGGCATTTCCTACAGGCAAAATAACATAGTCTGGTAAGTTAAAATCGAACTCATCAGCGATTTCAAATGCAATACTTTTTTGTCCTTCTAGACGAAAAGGATTCACTGAATTCAGGAGGTACATACCCATGCTTTCGCTCGCCTGTCTTATTAAATAAAGAGCATCATCGAAGTTTCCATTTACTCCAATTATGTTGGCACCATGCATAATGGCTTGGGCAAGTTTTCCTAACGCGACTTTTCCAGCAGGAAGTAGAACTAAGCATTTTAATCCTGCCTTGGCTGCATAAGCCGCTAGAGATGCGGATGTGTTTCCAGTGCTAGCGCATGCAACCGTATTTACTCCTAATTCTAAAGCCTTAGAAACTCCGACAGTCATTCCTCTATCTTTAAAGGATCCTGTTGGATTTTCGCCCTCATGTTTTACGTAAAGTTCTATATCAAGTTCATTACTCAATTTTTTACAAAGATATAAGGGCGTCCCCCCTTCTTTTAACGAAATTATCTTGTTATAATCTTTTATTGGCATGAATTCTTTGTATCTCCACAGATTAAATGCCCTATCTCTCATCTCCTCCCAATCAATCGTCTCTTTGAGTCTATCATAATTATGAACAACGTCTAACAAAGATCCACAACGATTACAGGTGTAAATAATCGTATCAAGGGGGTACCTCGCTTGACATTGTATACACTTGAGTATCATCAGAGCTCACCAACACTAATATTTGAGGTATTTATAAATATATTTGGAATACGGAATCTAAATATAAAGGTGAGGTATTTGAGGATAGAAGAAGGTGACTTCGTAATTATTGTGGATGGAAGAGGTAGGAAATTTCTCATAAAGGTCGAAAATAAAGTTTTCTCTACTCATCTTGGAAATATTGATTTACCAAGCCTTTTAGGTAAAGAATACGGTTCTAGTATTATTTCTTCAACAGGAAATACTTTTTTTGTTTATAAACCAACTTTGGTCGATTTTATGGAAAAATCTAAGAAAATGCCTCAAGTTATTTATCCCAAAGACGCCTCTATAATAATTTTTTATACAGGCACCGGTCCCAACAGCAGGGTATTAGAGGCGGGATCTGGTTCAGGATCTCTTACAATGGCTCTGGCATACTACGTTAGACCTGCTGGGAGGGTATACAGTTATGAAATTAGAGAACAGTTTTTAGATGTGGCTAAAATGAACGTAATTAATGCTGGACTTATTGATTTTGTTGATTTTAAATTAAAAGATGCGAGAGAAGGAATAGACGAAAAAGAACTAGATACAGTCATCTTAGATATGCCTGACCCATGGAACGTTTTCGAACACGCTTATAAGGCTTTGAAGCCCAGCGGTTTTTTGGTCATATATACTCCTACCATAACACAGGTCATGAAAATATTGAAGCACCTGGAGGGTACAAATTTTAGTTCTATTTTAATAGTAGAATCGCTGATGAGAGAGTACATGCCTGACTTAACCAAATTAAGACCTAAAACAAGAATGATTGGGCACAGCGGATATATTATCTTTGTAAGAAAGACCGCCCAGAGACAATGAATTACAGAAGATAAAATTAAGTTGGAAATGGGTGCTATTTCACCCTCCTAATTTCTACATCTAAGACATTAGCGATCTTTCCGACATCTTCTGCTAGTTTGTCAAGCGTTGCTTTGTCTTCTTCTATGAACCCTTCCCAAATACAGTGCTCTTTCATGTAACAGAAACCTGTTGAATGTAATGGTTTTATCTTGGCCTTTTTGAGCAATTCTCCAACCTTAAAAACTGTTTCATATATTTCCTTTGTTTTAATTTTTAGTTTATAAACTTCATCTGCTGTAATCCTTATGAGACGTATCTGTCCTCTGTCTCTGACCATTGCTACAGCCATCTTGTCTCCGTCTGCCAATTCAAAGTCTTTTAACATACTGGGCGGAATCTGCACTAAACCTTCTTTTACGTCTTTAATCGTACACAAGGAAAATTCTTCTTCCTCCATATTCACCACTCAACCTTTTTTATGCGCTTCACATACTTCTTCCCTTTATCAGTCAGAGTATATAAACCACTTTCTTCATTGATGAGTCCCATGAGGGCAAGCATTCTTATTCTACCTCTTACCAAATCCTCAGACAAACCAGTAACTATCTCGATGCCTTCAACGTCGTCTGATCCAAAATGCAGTGCCATCAATATCAAGCGTCCTGCCTCTCCTAGTTCGATGTCTATATCCTTTTTAATCTTTTCAAGCCATTTTGCTTCCAAAGGTATTGAAACCATGTAAAACGTTATAAACGCTATTATCCCGAGACAAATCGGAACGATGAAACCTCTAAAAAATATGTATGAGATTAAACCGAAGAAGACTCCGGCTACTAGACTGATTAAGGTCGAGGTTTTTTTTGCGACTATCTCCCTGAAGAGCTGTGAAGATAGCTTTTCTAACATTTCTCAACTCCTAAATCTTATCAGTTGTTTGAAGTCAAGTTTATGTCTTATTTAACTCTTTTTGTCATAAGTGTGTTATTTTTCTATCCAATAATAGCCATGAATTTTTAGGTTTACCAAAACTTTTATATCCCTTTATTACCTTTAAAATAAAGATGATGAGCGAATATGTTGAAGAATATTTAGAAACACTTTATACCCTGACAAAGGATGGTTTGCCTGCTAAAACCACTGAGATTGCTGCCATTTTAAATATAATGCCTGCCAGCGTTACAGAGATGCTAAAAAAACTATCTGAAGAGGGTTATATAGACTATCAGCCCTATTACGGTGCAACTCTAACAGAAAAAGGTCTCAGGGTTGCTAAAAAAATTAAGCGAAAGCATAGGTTACTGGAACGATTTTTGAATGACGTTTTGAAAATTAATAAAGAGAACATACATGAACAGGCATGCAAAATGGAGCATGCATTATCAGACGAGGCTGAAGAGGCTCTTTGCAAACTTTTGAATCAGCCCGATAAATGTCCAGACGATAACAAAGTTATTCCCGCTTGTGATAAAGACATTACTAGTTGTTTAGAGTGCGAAGAAGAAATAGTTTTAATTCCAAGAAAAAGGGGTCTTGTTTCTCTTATTAACTTAAGAATAGGCGAAAAAGGCAAGATCGCTTTTATAAGAGGAGGTAGAGGACCAGTTCAAAGGCTTACGGACATGGGATTGACAACAGGCACAGAAGTAAAAGTTTTAGAGTTAGCACCTTTTCATGGCCCTGTTGAAATTCTTGTAAGAGGATCTAAACTGGCTATAGGCCACGGTCTCGCCATGAAGATTTTTGTTGAGGCAACATGAGATGCCAGAGGAGAAAGCGCTGAGCATTGCACTAGCAGGGAATGCTAATGTAGGTAAGAGCGTTATATTCAATCATTTAACAGGACTTCACCAACACATTGGGAACTGGCCAGGGAAAACTGTTGAGAGAGCAGAAGGCACCCTGCACTTCAAGGGCTACACCGTAGACATACTTGATCTACCTGGAATATATTCTCTATCAACTTTTTCTATAGAAGAATTGATCTCAAGAGAGTATATTGCCACGGAAAAACCAGATATCGTAGTAAATGTCGTAGATGCATCGGTCCTCGAGAGAAATTTGTTCTTTACTATCCAGTTAATTGAGTTGGAGACTCCAATGGTTATGGCCTTAAATCAGATAGACCTAGCAGAGAGAAAGGGCGTAAACATTGATCATTTAAGACTGCAGGAATTCTTGGGAATCCCGGTAATTCCTACCGTCGCAACCAAGGGGGTTGGAATTTATGAATTGTTGGAGGAGTCTATTGATGTAATAGAGGGAGGAGAGAAAGCAAACCCCATTAAAATAAAGTATGGCAAAGAAATTGAGGGAATCATTGAAAAAATCGAGATTTTGGTGAAAAGAAAACGAAATGAATACCCTCCTAGATGGATTGCTGTTAAACTCTTGGAGGGCGATGAAGAAGTCAAAGAAATGATGAACCAAGTAGACGGCGAGATAGTATCTATTGCTGAAAAATATGCAGAAGAAATTGAAAGAACTCATGGCGAACGTTGTTCCACAGTGATAGCATCCGAAAGATATAAAATCGCCCACAAGATTGCTAACGAGGTACAAAAAATTGTAACTCCAAAGGAACTAGGGCTAGTTGAGAAATTAGACTCTTTAACGATCCACAAGTATTGGGGCTACCCCATAATGATTGCGATAATACTCAGCCTCTTTTTTGGAATCTTTAAATTTGGTGATTTCTCTTCAGGACTGTTAGGTGATTTCTTCGGCAAGTCAAGACCCATTGTAGAGACTTTATTCGGGACAGGAAAGATTTTTGAATTGGTCTGGGGGGGAATTTTCGAAGGAATAATCGCAGGCATATCAATCGCGTTGCCTTATATTATTCCTTTTTATATAGCGTTATCCATCCTTGAGGATTCTGGATATCTAACAAGAATCGCATTTTTGATGGATAACGTGATGCATAAGATGGGTTTGCACGGAAAAGCATTCATCCCTCTTATGCTCGGTTATGGGTGTAACGTCCCAGCATGTTTAGGTTGTAGGATAATGGAAACACACAGAGAAAGATTTCTTGCAGCCTTCGTTTCTACTCTCGTACCTTGCGCCGCTAGGACTGTAGTAATTCTCGGATTAGTTGGAGCATTTGTCGGCATGGAATGGGCGCTCGCTCTATATTTCGTGGATTTATTAATCATATTCTCTCTCGGTAGGCTTGCCTTCAAGGTTTTACCGGGAGAGCCAGTAGATTTAATAATGGAAATGCCTTCTTATAGGTTGCCCTCTTTAAAGGTTGCCCTCAAAAGATCTTGGTTCCGGCTCAAAGGTTTCATTCACATAGCATTTCCTTTAATAATCGCTGGAAGTTTATTGATTAAAATCTTAGATTTGACGGAGTTATTAGAACCCATTGGAAAGGCAATAGATCCTGTAATTGTTGGTTGGCTCGGTTTGCCCTCCATAGTTGGAATAGTTTTGATATTTGGAATACTAAGAAAAGAACTAACTCTCATCATGCTTGCCTCTTTTTATAAAACGACTAATTTCCTGACAATACTGACACCAATCCAAATGGTAGTTTTAGCATTTGTAACCATGCTTTATATTCCTTGCATAGCGACGATAGCGGTCCTGATAAAAGAATTTGGAACTAGAAGAGCATTATACATAACTTTTTTTGAGATAGCATTCGCTCTCTTCATGGGCGGTATTGCCTTTAGATTATTGATGTTTGTGATGTAGAAATAAGACTACATCAACGACTTCATCGCCTCAGAAACTCCAGTAAGTATAAATTGTACTGCGATAGCAGCAAGTATTAATCCCATTATCCTGACTACTGCTTTAGTACCTGATTTTCCTAAGAATTTGTAAAAAAACTTTGACCTCGACAATATCAGGTATGAAAGAAGGAAGACAACTATTATTTCAGCGATAACTACGATCTTGTCGAATAACGTACTTGCTAAGTCGAATAAGACTATTGCTGTTGTTATCGCACCAGGACCAGTTAGAAAAGGTATCGCTAAGGGCGTCACAGCGATAGCATCTTTTTCCTCATATTCTTCTGACGTTCCTTTAGTCATGCTCGTCTTTCCAAACAACATTTCTATGGATATTATGAGAACTAAGATGCCGCAAGCAATTTTGAAAGAGTACATCTTTATGTTCAATGCTTCGAACAAGGGCCTTCCAATAACTGTAAAAATTATCAAAATTAAGGTCGCGATTAAAATTGACTTCCGTATAATCTTTCTCTGCTCCTCTTCTGTTAAAGGATCTAAAACAGCAATAAATGAGGGTATATTTGCAATCGGGTCTATAATTATAAAAAGTGCTATGAAGGAATATAACGCAAATTTAACGTCCATAAAAAATTTTTTACCACGTTCCTATTTAAATATAGAATATACATTATAAAATACCAAGCCAACTTGAATAAATTATAAAAAAAGTTATAAATAAAAGATAGACCCCTAGGAATTAATAGTTATGGAATTGGATGCGATCCTGTCTAAAGTCGAGAAATTCAAAAATATTGATCTTGTGGTAGGAATCTCAGCAAGGAACGAAGAAACGACAATTATTCATGTCTTGAATCAGGTCGGTCAGGGATTAAAACAGTTCTTTCCTGCCATGAATTCTCTAATCGTCGTAGCAGATGGACACTCTGAAGATAGAACCGTAGAACTTGCTCAGATTTTTCCAATGCCTAATGGGATTCAAAAGGTTGTATTTCCTGAGATAGAACCTCTAGGAAAAGGTAGTGCAATCAAAACTATATTTTCAATCGCTGAGAAGGTAGAGGCAGATGCAGCAGTTTTGGTAGACGGCGACTTACTGTCTTTATCCCCGGATTGGATTCAGTCTCTTGGAAAAGAACCTTTGTTTGGAAGAAACGACCTCGTGGTTCCCTACTACATAAGACACAAGTACGATGGCGTGATAACAAACGTTCTTGCTTACCCTTTTACCGCGGCACTATACAACACGAAGATACGTCAGCCTATAGGAGGAGAATATGCGCTCTCAGGCGATTTGCTCAGAGAACTTAATAAGCACGAGAAATTTCCCCATCATTTTGGGATAGATATATTCATAACTTCAGCAAGCATTGCAATGGGTTTTGATATCGGAGAAGCGGTCTTAGGCTTGAAGCTACATGACTCTACTACAAAATATGTCGATCCTAAGAAACACCTCAACCCCATGTTCAATCAGGTCGTTGGAACCATGTTTGACATTGCCCACTACTACGAGAGTGTTTGGAAGAATATGAAGAGAGAACCCATAAAAATTGAAAAGTTAAAATTGCACGGTTATACGCCAATACCAGTTAATATAGATCCTGAAAAGGTATTCGATGCCTATATGGAAAGCTGCAAAAAATATAGATACGTCGTGAAGGAAATAGTAAAGGATCGCGCTTTAAGACAAAGTGTAATGTGCAATCCCGAGGGTGTAAAGGAAAAGGAATGGGCAGAAACCGTTATAACTTTTTATAAGCAACATAAAAACAACAAAAAAGTAGAGATTTTGAATGCACTTCGCTCTCTTTGGTACGGTAGATTCTACGATTATATGCTTCAAGTTAAGGATTTGTCTACGGAGGATGCTGAAATTTATGTAAGAGAACAGGCTAAAGCCTTTCAAGAAGCAATCTCATGACCCATACATCTTGTAATATCCAAGATAGTCTGATATAATTGGCATTAAATCAACGCCCCTCAGGGTACCCAAACCCCCCCGAACCACAGAGATCTCATCGAAGACAATTACTGAGTCCCTTCTGACACCTTCTCCACGGAAAAGTATTGGAACGGGATCGGATGCATGCCTTTTTACAATAACTGGCGTGCTATGATCCGCTGTTATTAGAACATACCCATCAAATTTTATCAATTTAGAAACAACTTCTTGATCTATCCTGGATATCATATCTGCCTTTGCCTTGAAATCTCCATCGTGAGCGGCGTTATCACAACCTTTTATGTGCAAAAATGTATATTCGTAGTGGTCGGCGCTTTTTAACGCTGCATTTATCTTTGATCCCAGGTTTGTATCGAGTCTGGCTGTGGCTCCATCGACATCAATTATATCGGCTCCTAAATACCTAGCAACTCCTTTATATAACGCGCCTCCAGCAATGCAGGAGGCTTTAAAACCCCATTTTTTCTTTATAGATTCTATTTCTATATACTTTCCAGCGCCTCTTGGTAATAGTATATTTGCTGGCAACTTACCTTCTTTTTCCCTTTCTTTATTAATAGGATGGTTTTTGAGTATTTTATTCGATTCCTCCACGAGTTTGTTGATTATATAAGCGGTTCTTTTTGCCTCTTCCGTATTTTCTAAAGGTTTAGACTTCCAAACTTTTGCCTCGCTATGAGGATCAACGTCTGAGACTTTATTCGACAAATTTTCTCCTCTTAAAACAAGCGAACATCTATGTTCAGTGGTAGATTTTAATATTACTCTGACTCCATCGATTTCCATTCCATCTATCTCTTCTGCAATTTTTTTTCCGTCCTCTATTCTTCCTGCTCTTCTATCTACGACATTTAATTTGTCATCCACGGTAGCAAGGTTACATCTAAAGGCGATATCTCCTTCTTCTAATTTTATACTTGCTCCCAGTGCCTCAAAAACTCCCCTTCCGGTGTATGTCTTACAGGGATCGTAACCGAATATCGCAAGATGACCAGTATCACTCCCTGGAACTATTCCCGGAGCTATTGTGTACATCTCTCCATTAATTCCCTCTTTGGATAATAGATCCATGTTTGGGGTGTGCGCAAATTGTAGGGGTGTTTTTCCACCAACCGGTCTGTCTCCCATTCCGTCTACAACTATTACTATAATCCTCTGCATGACTACACGCTCACCATTAGATGAATATCAGTTACGTTAGTTCCCGTTGGACCGGTATATATAAGGTCGTTTAACTTCTTAAAAAACTCAAAACTATTATTTTCGTCTAAGAACTCTAGAGGATCTAAACCTTCTTCAGATGATTTAGTAAGTGTATAGCCATCCACTATTGCACCTGCCGCGTCTGTAACACCATCTATTCCATCCGTGCCGGCAGATACGATAACCAAGCCGTCTAGACCGGAAATCTTCAATGCTCCAGCAAGGGCAAATTCTTGATTTCTTCCTCCTTTTCCCTTCCCTTTTATTTGAACCGTGGTTTCTCCTCCAGAAATTATTGCAGCAGGCTTTTTTATTGGATTTTCACTCGTGTATATTTCCTTGGCTATCCCTGCGTGGGCAATTCCGACCTCCCTACTTTCGCCTTCAATCATTGATGAGAGGATCAGAGAGTTCAATCCCAATTCTTCTGCCTTTTTCTGAGCCGCTTTGCATGAGAGAATATTATTTCCCACGATTATATTTTTTACTCCATTAAAATAAGGATCTCCTTCTTTTGGAGTTTCATTAACCTCTTTTTTAATTCCTTTTTCTATTCTGTTTTTAATCGACTCTGGAACAGTGTCCCATAAATTGTATCTTTTTAAAACATCCTTTGCATTTTCAAAAGTTGTTGGATCAGGTACCGTAGGGCCGCTTGCTATTACGTTCAATGGATCCCCGACCACATCTGAGAGTATGAACGTTAAAATCTTAGCGGGATAGGCTGCTTTTGCCAGTTGTCCCCCCTTTATCGCAGAAATATGTTTTCTTACAGCGTTTATCTCGTTTATTGTTGCGCCGGATTTGATCAAGAGTTCAGTTACTCTTTGTTTGTCTTTTAGATCTATCCCGTTGCTTGGAAGGCATAATAATGCGGAGCCTCCCCCGGATATTAGACATATAACTAAATCTTTTTCTTTTGCATTTTTTAAAATATTCTTAATCGTTTTTGCACCCTTTAGGCTACCCTCGTTGGGAATCGGGTGTCCACCCTCTATAATTTTTAGATCGATTTTCGTCTCTATTCCCGGAGGAGTAACTAGGGCGGCGGAAGAAACAGGGATTAAGTTTAAAACAGGCTCAGCCATTTTAATACTTGCTTTCCCTGCCCCTACCAAATATATGTTTTCAAAATCAGTTAAGTCAAGTTCTTCTCCGCTTACAATTAATTTATCGTCTTTTTTCTTTAGAACATTTTCTATGCATTTTTGAGGTAAAGCAGCGAGAATAGCTGATTCGAGGATCTCTAAGGCATATTTCCTGGCTAGTTTTGTCTTCTCTGACTTTCCGTTTTGTATCAATCTATCTTTATTCTTTATCAACGAGATCCCCAAACTTAATGCAATCTTTAAATAGTTTTATATATTTAACTTTGGAGATGAGGTCAGTTTCAGGAATGGTTAGAGAGTTTAAAAAAATTGTAACACTTAAGGATGGGAGTAAGATCCTTTTAAGACCTTTGAAGAAAAGGGATAAGGAAAAATTGCTTGAAATGTTTTTAACCCTCTCTGATGAGAGCACAAAATACCTAAAACACGATGTTAAACATCGAGAACTCATAGAACACTGGATTAATCACCTAAATTATGATCAAGTCCTGCCAATAATCGGAGTTGTAGAAAAAAATGGAATTGAAGTGATAATCGCAGATTCAACTCTTCACTTTTACAAATCACGAAGGGAAGGACACGTTGCTTGGGTTAGAATATCCGTTCACCAAGATTACCAAAGCAAAGGACTCGGAACTGAGATGGTAGAGTTCTTGATAGAAATTGGTAGGAAGATTAAACTCAAAAGGCTTTGTCTTTATTGCGTTGTTGAAAACCTAAGCGCAGTAAGGCTCTTTGAAAAGACCGGGTTTACTGTAGAGGGAACGATGAGAGAATCTTTCCAGAGTAATGACGGAAGAATGTTAGATACATATCTCATGTGTAGGAATATTTGACTTTAAAAGAATTTGTATATAATAAGGGCCCATATCGTTATGCCGGAAACCAAACCGACGTACCAAGCATTCCAACGTTCCCACTTGGCAAATCTTTGCAGATAAAAGGCTTGAATAGCCCCAATTATCAAGCCGATTACTATTGCGATTCCCGGATTCATGATATCACTGATGATTGCAATACGTATAAAATTCTAACTGTTATAACAATTTTTGCATTTGATGGTGATTTATATTTTTGGTTTTTTGTCAACAATAAGAAATATCAAAATTAATCCAAAACATTTTCCAATATAAACTCAGATAATTCTATCAAGTCGTATACAAACTCGCCGTTGATATCAAGTAGTCTAACGGCCTCTATCGTAGTAAAGAAATGCCAGAGATCTTGATCTAAATCGTAAAATATGATTTTTTTCTTGAGATCAAGGACATCAACGATATCCTCTAAATACCGGTCTATTTCCTCTCTTATACGACTGCATAGTATTTGAACACATTCTATAGATATCATCTCTATTATATCATCGGGTATTTCGGTCTCGTCCGGTAGTTGAATGCCGCCAAGCATGGCAAACATCTTTAACTCTAAGCCTAAGAGTATCCTATTTTTTATTGATTCTTCTTCTTCTTTAGATATTTTTAATATGTCTTCTCTGCTTAAAACGGTGAGTATGGCGACATCTAAAGCCTCTCTATGCAGTTTCATTAAATAATGAACCACATTCCTCCTAAAATAAGGAACCACTTCAAATTCTCCAAAATCCTCTCTTCTTCTTTTAATATCCTTTAATGAATCGGAAATTATCTTATTTACCATTTTGTTGTTTCTACCGCTAGATAGGTAGGTCTTAAGATCATTTCCGATTTTTTCAGTAACTTCTCGAAGGTCGCCAAGTTGGTATCTGGCATACAAGAAATTTGGCAAATTTTCAACTACATCATGGCAGTTTGAATATTCTTTGATCAACTGAGATTCGAATTCAGTAACGTCCTCTACACCCATCCAAATCTCCTATCCCACAGCAGAAAACTTACCTATTTATGTAACAAACCCTTTTATATATTTTTTGCCTAAAATTTCAGGAAAATGAAATTTATTGATCTTAAATCACAAAATAAACGGATTATATACAAATTAATGTTTAATTTCAAAGTTCTCTTTTTATAGCATCCATGAGACTTTCTTTGTCACGTTTTTCGAGTTTCCCAACAAACCTTACATTTTCGTTTATGATCACCGTGGGAACTGCGTATATCCCGTATACCAAAGCCTTGGAAGATTCTTTAAAAATATCTATTATTCTTATCTCTATCTCGTTTCCTAACTCTTTGACGACGCTCTTCACAAATTCTATAGTGGGACCGCAGTTTGGGCAGTTTGGAGTCGTGAATATATCTATTCTAACCGGCATTATAGCCTTCCCCTATGTTCAATAGAATAACCTTACATTACCATAGTATTTCATTTTCTTTAATTATTTATAATTTCCGTTGATTATCGGTCTTAAATAGCAAAATAAGCGGATTATTTTCTCTTAATTGCGCGCATTTTAGAAAATTAAATTACTTGTCAAATCAAGTTATCTTGTCTTTAATATCAGAGATAAAACTAATGCGATCATAGAAAAGGAAGCCATGGTCATATAGGAAACGAATTCGCTTTGAGATACATCCCTCACGATTCCAACTAAAAGCGGACCCAAACCAATTCCTAAATTTAGACACGTTTTAAGCACGCCAAAACCTATTCCGATGTTTTCCTTCAAAATTTCAGGTGGAAGTGCGAATAGAGGAGGTGGAATATTGATGGCGCAGCAACTACGATGATGGCTCCTCCTATACCTACTATGAACCTACTAATACCTAAAACAAAAAAAGTGTTAGAAAAGAAGCCTATTAAAGAGCCTAAAGTTATTAAAAATAATCCTATTGAACCTGTTTTTTTTTGATCCATATTTATCGACAAAAATCCCGTATGGAGAAAAATATACCGGGAATTGCGACAAGAGTCATGACACTGCTAACTTCTCCATGAGAAATTCCAAATTCTCTCATTATATCCGGGATAACTGGAGGGGAACTTTGAAGAGTGAATAAAAAAGCAAACATGGATGCAAATGATGCAGAAAATATCAACCATCTCATGTTTGAGAAGAATGCTTAGGGGAAGTATAAAAGTTTAACTTTTTCGATTGCCTAATTAGTTCTCTTTTTCTTCTGTACTATTTTTACATCACGCCTTCCATTCTCACGCATATTTACATCAATAAAGCATTAGGATTTTTCCAAAGCTTCTACTCTAGAATTCAAATTTTTAAACATTCTTGCAGCTTTTTGGAAGTTGGAATTTAAGATTCCTTTTGCCTTTGCCCATGGGTAGTCAAGACAATATTCTCCTTTTCCAGTTTTTGGAGTACCAGCAGCTTCTTCCTTTACTTGTCTTTGAACTAACGGAGTGAAATATCCGGCAAGCGGCTTGAGTTGGGGTAACATTTCTTTTTTTTCCTCTTCTGGCTGTCGTTGTACCTGTGACTCAGGCATGGGCATCACCTGTAACGCTACTATGTCTGCTTCCTGCTCGTAAATATCCCCTGGCTCACGGATTCCTAACTTTGCCTGGATCGCACCAGATTTGAATAGACTCTGAACAGCCTGATTGCCGATAGTTCTTTGAAGGAAGAGGATATAATCCACAGGCGATTTTATTGAATTAGCAAAATCAGATTTTTTTGTTTGAGAAACGGCATTTTTTTTCATCACTTCAGATGATTTGGCAAATATCTTAGGCCTATCTATCATTTTCATTCATCTCCTTTAAAAATTAGAGATTTCAGGCAGCGACAAAAATAACGACTTATTGTTATGATATTAAATTTATGAACAAAAGTTCTAGAAAATTGATCTAATTATGGACCTTTTCAGATCATAAAAATGTAAAAAAATAAATCAGAAAATGAATCTAAATAAACCTAGATAGCCAATTGTAAAGCCATGCAAATATGAAACCCGCTATTGACGCGTCTATGAATCCGTAGATTAAACCTACAAAACTTCCTCCGAGACTTATGGTGTATCCTGGGTAGACGCTGACAATTATTTCAAGGAAGTCTACTGCGTAGTTGGTCGGCAAGGAAAACAACGTCGTTAAAAATAAAATTACTCCCCAGAGGATCCCTCCTGCCAGCCCAAATCTTCTTGCATCTAATTTTGTCATTTTTTCACCTCCTCATGTTTTGAAAGTATTTACCTTTTATCAGTTATAAACGCAATTATTTAATAACTTTACCAAATTAAATGATTCTAATAAACTATTTATCTCTAATCTCATTAATTCGCAAAGATATATAAGAAAGTAATCGTCTGTAAAATAATGACAATTTTTGGGGGTGTATCCGTGGGATACATGGGCAAGATCCTGAGGGTAAATCTCTCAGATAAATCCATAAAAATAGAAGATTTGGATGAAAATCTGGCAAAAAATTTTATTGGTGGAAGAGGACTGGGAGTAAAAGTAATTTATGACGAAGTACCACCGGGAACACATCCTCTAAGCGAAGAAAACAAAATAGTCGTTGCTACAGGTCCTCTTACAGGGACAAAGGCAGTTGAAAGCGGTAGATACTGTACAGTTACAAAATCCCCCCTTACAGGAACGATGCACGATTCCCATTCAGGAGGAACATTTGGTTTTTGGCTCAAGAGATCTGGATTCGACGCAATTATAATAGAGGGGAAATCAGATACACCAGTATATCTACTTACAGACAACGGAAAAGCGGAGATAAAAGATGCTGGTCATCTCTGGGGGAAGACGGTCTTTGAGGCATCCGATGCTTTAGAGGCTGAATACAAACCTTGCGGTATAGCATGCATAGGTCCCGCCGGGGAGAAACTCTCTAAAATAGGATGCATAGTGAACGAAAAATGGAGGGCAGCGGGCAGAGGGGGACATGGCGCTGTTTTGGGTTCCAAAAAATTAAAGGCAATAGTTAGCAGAGGAGATCAAAAACCAGACATAAAAAATCCAGCGAAATTAGCCGAGGCGGTCAAGGAGGCCCGAAATCTCATAAACGAGAATCCTGTCACGGGCCAGGCATTACCTGATTATGGTACTGCTGTTTTGGTAAACATATTAAACGAGCTTGGAGCATATCCTACAAGAAACTTCCAAACCGGTGTATTTGAGGGCGCAGAGCCTACGAGCGGAGAAGCGATAGCAGAAAAAATCCTTGTAGAGAAGAAAGGATGCTGGGGTTGCGAGATAAAATGTGGAAGGTGGAGTAAGGTAAAGAATATAGAAGCAGAAGGTCCTGAATACGAGACGACATGGTCTTTTGGCGCGGATTGTGGAGTAGACGATTTAGAAGCCATTTTTATGTCCCATCACCTGTGCAACGAATATGGACTCGATGCTATAGAGATGGGAACTACTATAGCAACGGCAATGGAACTGTACCAACGAGGATATTTACCGGAAGAGATCAAATGGGGAGATGCAGAGGCAATAAAAGATTTAGTAGAGAAGACAGGAACGAGAGAAGGTATAGGAGATTGGTTAGCAGAAGGAAGTTACAGGTTAGCAGAGAGATTTGGCGCGCCGCATCTTTTTATGGGTGTTAAAAAACAAGCTCTTCCAGCATATGATCCAAGAGGAGTAAAGGGGCACGCACTAAATTATGCAACTAGCAATAGAGGAGGTTGTCACCTAAGGGCTTACTTAATAGCGCCAGAGGTACTAAGCCTTCCCGAACTAATAGATAGATTCGCTACAGAAGGAAAAGCGCAGTGGGTAATCATCTTCCAAGACCTCTTCGCTGCTGTAGATTCTGCAGTGATATGTAAATTCACCACATTTGCTATAGGCGCTCCGCAAATAGCAGACATGCTCGCGGGTGCAACAGGATGGAATATTACAGCCGAAGACGTAATGAAGATAGGAGAAAGAATCTATACCTTAGAGAGAGCATTCAACGCAAGAGAAGGCTTTAGTAGAAAGGATGATTATCTACCCAAACGTTTCTTGGAAGAACCGATGCCAGAGGGTCCGAGCAAAGGTCATGTAGTACCCTTAGATGAGATGCTGGACGACTACTACGAGTTAAGAGGATGGGTTGACGGCGTACCTACCCCAGAGAAACTGAAAGAACTCGGGCTATAGTTTTTATACCACCTTTTTTTATTTTTTTATGGGGATTTATTGATCGGAATAGTCACTAACAAATTTGCGGTTTATTATCCTATCTTAGAAGAGTTTAGAAAAAGGGGAATTCCAATCTTACATCTCTCTTTAAGAGATGAGATACCTTCTTCGGTAAGAGTAGTGATAACAACACCTTCTGAAAGGAGATTCGTTAAACATCCATCAATAGTACTAGCCAAAAAAGAAAAATCATGGACTGAAATAGTGGATGAAGCCTTAATCGCCTTGGAAAAATATGTAGAATATTCTAAACTGACGATAGGGGTAGATCCGGGTGAAAAGCCTGGAGTCGCAATCATTGGAGACAATAAAGTCGTTTCAGTCTACAGACTAAAGGACGTAAAAGAAATCATCGACGTGGTAAAGGACGTGGAAGATAAATTCCTTGCGAAAGAGATGGTTATAAAAATAGGTCATGAGGCTCCGCTCCATAGAAATATAATCTTAAATTCCCTCATCAATAAGGGATACAATGTGGAAATAGTAAATGAGACTAATTCAACACCATACCTTGGAAAGGGCACAAGATACACGTCAGGAATGAAAGATGTTATTGCAGCGATTAACATTGCTATATCAAAAGGTAAAACAGTAAATACAAGCATGGAAGTTAAACCAAAAAAAGGTGATATAAAAAATATCCAAGAAAAGAGCAGAATTCAATCAAAAGGCAAAATTACAATATCGCGGGAGTATGCTGAGAAAGTTGCAAAAGGAGAAATAACCCTTAAAAAAGCCATAGAGATGTTTTCTAAAAAGTAAGTGGTTCTTTCTTGCTTTTGGTTAATATTACGCACTTATTCTTTTTTACCAATATTACGTCTTCTATCCTCACTCCAAATTTTTTGGGAACGTATATTCCAGGTTCTACAGTAATAACCATATTTTCTTCCAATACCGTTTCATCTTCTTTCGCCAGTCTTGGTTTTTCATGTACATCGATGCCTATTCCGTGTCCAGTAGAGTGTATGAAGTTGTCTTTATAACCATACTCTGAAATTATATCTCTTGCTATTGTATCCATTTCGCATGCTTTGGATCCTTCCTTTATGCTCTTAATGACCTCTTTCTGGGCCGTAAGACATATTTCATACACATCTAATAATTCTTCAATAAAAAAAGTTCTTGTGAGGTCTGCACAATATCCACGCCAAACAGGACCTATGTCTATAATGATGGATTCTTTTCTCCTTATTTTTTTATTAGTAGAAACTTTGTGAGGCATCGAAGAATTCTTTCCTGATACAACAATGGTATCGAAAGCAAAGCCTTCTGCACCCTCTTTTTTTAACCGATACTCTAATTCATTTGCAACATCTTTCTCTTTTTCACCCTCTGATATGAGTTCTTCTACATAATTCATGCCTAAATCAGCAAGTTTACAGGCATTTTTGATGTTTTTAATCTCTATTTTATCTTTTATCATTCTTAAGCCCTGTATCTTTTCAGAAGTTTCGATTAACTCTCCGTCCAGAAGATTTTTTAGGTGATCAAAGTCTTTTATTGAAATAAAATCCTCCTCAATGCCTATTTTTGTTATATCCTTTAGTAGATCTTTAATTTTATCCCAAAATTCGTCTTTTTTCTTACATACTTCAATATCTAAATCTACGCTCTCCTTTGCATGTTCTTCTTCTAATTCCGGAACTACTAAGGTAATGTCATCGGTTATGACAAGAGCGCAACTCGTAGTACATTTGAATCCCGTAGAAAAAAATATGTTTGAAGGATGTAGGAGCAATAGACCTTGCAGGTCCAAGTCATCCATCATATTCTTTATTTTATCGTCCTTCATTTTATGCATCATCTTATTGATCATCGCAACTTCACCGTTTTTTTTGTATTAAGTTATCTAATGATTCTACTGGTTTATCAAACCAATTTATACCTTCAAATTTACATTTTACTATTCTCTTTTCCTTAATTAAATGATAAATTTTCTTAAATATTACATAAAAATTGAAAAACAAGTTTATTCTCCAATTCGATCTTTTTCCATCGGATATCGCTATGTATTTGTCGTCTCTAATCCCGCAATCAACGAATTTAACGACTCCTTCGATTTGGAGATCGATCTTTTTGCCTTGAAGGAGTTTTTTTCCCAAGATAATGACATCAATAGGAAATCCGTCATCTCCTTTTGTACCTTCTATGAAGCCATAGTTAACTATGCACGGAATAGGAGAAAAAAACTCCCTATAAAACTTGTTGTTTTTTAATCTATACTTAAAAAAGCTATTTTTAGGAGTCTCAACTGTGACCATCATCAGTTCATTATTAATATAAATTCTTTATATGTGTTGCAGTTGAAAAATAAAAAAAGACTTATAGAACCTATTATACTGTATGAACAAACTTCAATCATTTAATTAGGACCCGTGGCCAAGCCAGGATAAGGCACCGGCCTTCTAAGCCGGCAAACCCGGGTTCAAATCCCGGCGGGTCCGCTAATAAGATATTTAAAGGGCAACCGCAACCTTGTCGATTCTAAATCCTTATGAATTCATTTTCCAATCGGACAAGAAGCTATACATTCAAAGCAATTGTTGAAATTTCCTATCAATAGGTTCTGCCAGAGTTCCCACAAAGTTGGACTCCCTACATGGGCTTTGAGTTCTTCGCCTTCCATACCAATGGCTTTCATTCCAAACCTTACCACTCCCGGCAGTCCGTACTGAAGTGATACTCTCATACATTTTCCCAAATCTAAAGAACCGTCTTCTCCTATGGCTTTCGCTGGACAACTCTCGACGCAATCCATACATTCTGTGCAAACTTTTTCTTTCATAGGTTCATCGGACTTTAAATCTGCATCTGTCAAAATACTACCTATACGAAGGTATGGACCAAATTCCGGAGCAAGAAATAGTCTGTTTATCCCTATGTTACCTAAACCAGCTGCTGTAGCAGCACACTTCTGATTTACCTCCCCAAAGAGTCCTTTTTTTTCAGGACTAAAATCTACAGGCATATTGGGAGGTATAGACACTGCTTGGTATCCTTTATCTTTAAGGTGTAAAGCAGTTTTATACATTATAGAATCCAGCTCTTCGTAGGCACAGATAGTATCGTATTGAGCGATTTTAATGTTTCCGGATGATATTGCATCATTGTTTAATCTTCTAACAATTATGATCAAAGATTTGCAATTTGGAAGTATGGATTCTATGCTGGGTCTGTTGTCCTTTAAATATTCTGATTCTGCTGAAGCGATTCCTACTAAGTCGGCACCCAGAGACCTGACATATTCTTTTATTTCCTTTTCTATAGACAAAACAACCACCTCCGAAATTGTAAAAAATGTAGTAAACAAATCGATGCACTCTTATTAACCTAAATACACCGAAATAGTTTCTTAAATAGCAGCATTTAACAGCACATTCCAATCACCCCAAGAAAATAAAGGAGCCGAATTTATTTATAGATAATCTTTAAATCTTAAAAGATCTATAAATTTTTCATGGAAATCAAAAAGAGGAAAATCCAGGAAATAGCCGGGTCATGTCTAATAACGTTGCCTAAGAGCTGGGTCAATCAATACAATTTGAAGAAAGGTTCTGAAGTATGGCTCAGATTTGAAAATGATGGAAATTTGAAGATTTTACCGGAAATTGAGGAACTCAGCAAAAAAGAGCGGTCAAAAATAAAATATGACAGGTATATTATCAGAAAAATTTCAAGGGAATATTTATTTGCGTCTGATGTCATAGAAATAGTTTCCGACCGGGAGATAGGTCGTAAGGAAAGAGAAGAAATTGCTAATTTTCTGAAAAAATTGATGAATATTGAAATAATTGAAGAAGATTCCAAAAGAATAGTAATAGAAAATTTCGGTTACAGAAGAATGCCCATGGTGCAGGCGTTAAGGAGGATGTATTTGCTCACAAGCAACATGCTGGAAGACTTGATTCAAAAAAACAAAGAAGGCCTAGAAAATATAGAGGAAAGGGATAACATTGTAGATAAGTTTTACTTCATGATTGTAATGCATACCAGAACTTATTTAGAACAAGGCTTATACACACTTCCAGAAAAAGAACTTACTTGTTTGAGGTGTCTGGATTTTAGACTTGCTTCAGAAAAAATAGAGAGAATAGGGGATTTGTCGAAAAAAAGTGCTGAACTTGCCGAAAAAATTGATGACGAGATCTTAAACGTTTTGATCGAAATTAAGGGAGAGTATAAAAAAGCCTTTTTTTCATTTCTGTCTGAAGACTTCGAAAAGGCATGCGAACTTTGGGACAAAAAACAGGGAATTAAAATCAAGTTAATAGAAATGGAGGAGAGATTTGAAAATGTTGAAAAGTTAAAATTGATTCAAAATATTTCACAAATTTACGAACATATAGTAGACATAGCCGACCTTGTAAGATGACTATTATCTAGATTTTTTCTAAAATTTAAGCCTTTTCTTTAACAGGTATCAAAGAGTTAGAAAAAGAGGAATAGGGCATTTTCAACTTTTGAATGTGGACTCTGATTTCTATATATGTGTCTTGAAATCTGCTATCAGAGACTCTAATTTTTGAATAAATAAAATGTCATGATGAAAGATTCAAATTTAACTTGTAATTCGTATAAGGACTTAAGGTGACCGAGTGGAAACTATAAGTAAAATGAAAATAATGAGATTTTAAAAATCTTTTCGACTTTGGAGGAACAGCAGGATGGAAAGAAAAGAGGTAAGAAATATCTTGACCATGGTATTTGTTCTCGCGTTATTAATAGGCTTTTCCGGATGCGTTGCACCATCACCCTCAGTTAAGACTCCAAGCCCTACCAAGGAGGCTAAAGAAACGATGATGACCACAGTAGATGCTAAGTCTCTTTTTGAGGAAAAATGCAGTATATGCCATAGCTCAGAAAGGCCAAAATCAAAGAGAAAGACTTACGACGAATGGGAAGCCACCGTTACGCGAATGAAGGATGTAAACGGATGTCCAATAACCGATGAAGAAGCTAAGATTATCATTGACTACTTAGCGAAACATTACGGCAAATAAGAAGCGAAACAGAACCGAATGTTGGTGGGTACGGACGGAATTATTCCGGAATTTCAGGAATTTAAGCCTTTTCTTTAACAGGTATCAAAGAGTTAGAAAAAGAGGAATAGGGCATTTTCAACTTTTGAATGTGGACTCTGATCTCTCTATATGTGTCTTGAAATCTGCTATCAGAGACTCTAATTCCTCTTTATCCTCTTTATATTTTTCTTTATCAATATTACCCATAGAAAAATTTGTTTCCAAGGTTTCAAGATCTACTTCTAGCTTATTTAATTCTTTTTTTGCATTTTCAAAAACGTTGTAAATCCTGTTTTTTCCCTCTTCTAAATCAACCTTCTTTTTTCTTAATTCAAAACTAACATTCTCATATGCGCTCTCACTTATTTCCCCTGATTGATATTTTTCATCCAATTCAAGAATTTTTTGGTCAGTATTTTTCAATTCTTGATTAATATCTAAAAATTTTGTCTCACCAGTTTCTAATTCTGAAAGAAGGGAATGAACGGGACGAAAAGTCTCTTGGAGAACTTCTGGAGATTTTTCTACTTGCTCAATTGATAATGGTTCTCCTTTCGGCTTTCTATAATAACTTCTCCCCAAAAAGAAGCCGCCAAAGATCAGTAAGATACCTAATATTCCAAGAATAATCAAAATTTTTGGAAATTGTTTCTTTTTCTCTGGATTTATAGCAAATCTAACTGTCTTTCTGTCTAAAATCGTGCCTTTCTCGTCCGTTAAAATTGCCAATACACTATATCTTCCAGGAGGAATTTGTTTGAGTCGAGGCTCCTGATCCGTTGAGTAATAGAATTCCATATGTTTTTGATCGACAATATATTTTTTTAGGGGAAATGTATCTCCGTTTCGCAAAATCACTAAGTTTAGAACTCCTTTTTTCATATATTCTGGCATATCCACAGAAACTTTTACATTTATGGGTTCTCCTACTGCATAACTTTTCTTGTCGAATTCAAGATCAATTGACCCTGTAAAAATGCTCAAAAGAATAATTAGAAGAAAAAGGGTTTTTTTCAAGTCATTCACCTTGAATTTTTTTCATAAATTTATCTCTAAACCCTCTTGCCTCAATAATAGCAGCAGCAACCCCTTCTTCGTCTAATTTGGTGTTTGGTAAAAGAGGCTCATCTTCATTTACCTCTAATCCTCTCTCTGTCAAATCGTATTCATACAAACGATCATCATGTTTGGTCCTTCTCATTTTTCTTACTTGGATGGTTTTTACCACCTTGCCTATGGGTTCAGTACCTGTTCTTCCCCTATTTTCTTTCATCTTAATCGCATACCTCAAAGCTATGACGCCACTGACTGCAAAATCCTCAAATCCATAGTAACTTACTCTACTGGTGCCTTCTTCGACCCTTCCAGTTAGAATTGTACTGCATCCAAATTTCGATAAAGTGTGGACAAAATCTCTGAATTGCCTTTCTCTTCTCGGTTTATCGAGAAATAGATCTATTAGGATGGTAGACGAGTCAATTACAAGTCTATTTGCTTGAGTCTCTTCGACTGCTATTTTTAAGAAGTCAAGGATTTTATCTACACCAATTTCTGTTTTTAGAGAATGTCTTATGGATAGATCTAGAAACAGGATTTTATATTCTTTCATTTGTTTTATAATGTCCCAGCCAAACTGTCTGGAGGCTAATATCATTTCTAAGGGGGAATCTTCTAATGTTACGAATACTCCTGGTTCATTGTATACCGCGGCTCCTTTATATAAGAATTGCAGTCCGAAAGTAGTCTTTCCAGTTCCTGCGGGCCCAGATACAAGAGTTATAGACTTTTGGGGTAAACCTCCTATGAGAATGTTATCAAGGCCATCGATTCCTGTTTTAACTCTTTTATCTGCCTCCCCACTTCTAATAGATTCGTTTACCATATCTGCCAGTGTAGCTGGCTTTACTACTATGCTCATTAACTTCACCCTTTTTATTCTTTTTATTAATTTGGTGCTTTGAATCTTAAAATAATTATCTACAAATCCTGAGTTCAGAATAAAAAGTACCATTGCGAATGTAAATCATATTTTAAAGACCCATTCGCACCAATAATCTTTGGGTTTAGAATCAGGCGGGCATGCGAGACATTCGAATTTTAAATTCGAGTCTATTTCCTTTATAAAAGCATAAAAATAGTCTTCTGCAACTTCTTTACATTGAAATACTTTTTTTTCGCCTTTAAGGCGTTCTTCTTGCGGTTTGCAACGTAGAACTTTCAAATTTAATACGTCTTCCTCACTTTTGATTTCGTATTCATCTGGTGTGAGCCAGCTAATAAAGGGAATCATCTTTTCAAGCGCTTTAATAGGCTCAACTCCTTCAAGATCGATTGCCTGCTTTATCCTCCGCGCCTCTACTTTACCCATGATCTTCCAGACTTCGCCGTCTATCCTTGTGCTTTCTTCCAATCCATGAGCATCCTCTACAAATAAAAACCAAAGTCCGTCAACGGTATTAATGGTCTGATAAAGAACCTTAACGAGTTCCTCAAGTGATTCTTTATCAAGTCTCTTTATTATTTTATCAATCATCAGAAATTCTAGGAAGATAACAATATTTAAATCAAACTGCACATCTCCAACGGGGTGGCATAGATCTTGAATTATGTCATTTTTAAAGATATTTCGGTAAATATCTATTGTTCTTAAAATAAGTATAAATTATAAAAACGTACAAATTAGCATATAACATGGCCCTACAATTAGTGCCTTATGAGATCTTAGAGGCATTCCAAAAATATAGAGGATATTCGTTAATGGTAAAGGGTGACCCTGGTACCGGAAAAACAATTTTCTCCCTTGAATTATTGAACGAGATAAGTAAAGAAGGGAACTGCATTTATTTATCAACAAGAGCATCTATAAGAGATTTGTACGATCAATTTTCTTGGCTAAAAGGAGTATTATTCGAGGAAAATATACTAGACGCTTCCAAGAGCCATACACTCAAAACGAGAGATCCAAGTAAAGTAATATACTACGGATCCAAACCAGATTTCTTACAGGCCATTTACGAGAAAATAGATGAATTGGAGAAACCTGTCACCCTAGTTATAGATAGTTGGGACGCGGTAGTACATACCATTAAAGAAGAAATTGAGGAGGAAGTTATCAAAACGTTGATTGATCTCTCTAAAGAGAGCGATACAAACCTCGTAGTAATCGTTGAACAGAGAGAACATACACCCCTTGAATATCTTGTTGACGGCGTTATTACACTATCCGAAGACGGCATTAATGATATGTGTGTAAGAAAGATTCATTTCAACAAGTTAAGGGGAATTAAAAGGATACAACCTTATTATCTGTTCACGTTGAACAGTGGGAGATTCCAGTATTTCGAGCCTTTTAATGTTAAGAGGCCCGAACAGCCTGGGATATTTGAACCCATCCCTGACAAAGGTAGACACTTTTCCACAGGCAGTAAAGATCTCGACGAATTACTCGAGGGTGGCTATCCTAAGGGAAGTTTTGTACTGATAGAGGTTGAAGAGGGATCTTTACTCGGGCTATCTTATCTGGTTGGTGCTACAATAAAGAACTTCATAATACAAGGAAGGGGAGATGTAGGATTTACTGTTGCGGGATCAGATGCAGAGGTATTGAAAAGAATCCTCGTTCCTTATGTTGGAGAAGATAATTTTGAGTCTTATGTCAGAATTCTGGAGAAGACACCTGACAATACTGAGCCCAGACCTTATGAGATTCTAATAAGAGGAGAGTCAATAAAAGAAGATTTTAATAAACTCTCAGAAGTTGTCTCTGAAATTGGAGAAAAAACAGGAAAACCAACATTAATCGTATTAGGATTTGATAATATAGAGTATATGTACGGACCAGAAAATATTGTAGAACCGGTAGCTAATTTTATAAGGAACGAGAGGAAAAGATTCAACCTCTGCTTAGGAATGCTCAAACCGGCCCTCTCTGTTGCGCGTCAAGTAGCGAATATGGCGAACGTACACCTCAAAATAATTCAAATCGGCGGGGCTTTTTGCTTATACGGGATTAGACCGACTACAGGACTTTATAATCTCGACATAGATGTTTCAGAGGGCTATCCACAAATAAAACTAGTACCAATAGTTTAGAGGCTCGCATACGATCTTCTAATGATCGTTTTATAGGAATTTTAATGCATGTCAGACAAAAAACACGCAAATAATAAAATTTATCATTTTTTTTTGCGCATATGAGTAGTTTGTGGAAAAAATAATAAAAAATAACTTTCGTAATAGTATTGAGGGTGTCTCCTAAGTTGTGTCCTTCGCCATCCCACCTCCCCCACAGTTTATTTTTGACACCCTCACCGGTTTTTCTTATAAAATAGAAAACGTCTGACTACCGTCTTAAACATATTTATATACTTGTTTTTAAAAATCTAAATGGCAGATGGGTGTGATATGTATAAAGAGGACGAAATAATAGAAAATGAAGATTTCAGTTCAGTTTTAGCCTTAAAAGTTCAGTCAAGGAAGAGTGTAACTAAGGCGTTAACAGACGTTGTGAAAGATTCTATAATTGGAACGAATCTAAATTCGGAAGTCTACTACAATCCAAATACCGGTGGCATGCATGTAGGCGGTGCCGACAAATACTTTGTCATAGATACGCTGTGCGAGATGTTCGGAGACGATATAGAAGTTAGTGAAGGCAAAATGAAATTTATGAGTGACGAGCATACCTTGGTAGTTAGGGTAAAGAAAACATCTACTATCATGGAAAAACTTCAAGAGGTCAAAATTTAGAAAGTATGACTGAATGCAAACTGCACTAGAACTTAAACTTTTAAAATCTTATATTGAAAAGGATAGAAGCGATTCCATCGAACCATAATTGTGGAGAGTTATTTGAGCATTACTAAATGAGTCGTCTTAACTTTGTATTTTTATATGGGTGTTTAGAAAGGAGAGCGTACTTCATCACAGAAATAAAAAAAAACTTTATATAGGAGTTATTTCTTAAAATAAAGTAAGTAGAAAGGAAATGTCGGATATATGTCTGACATATAAAAAGGATGAGTGAAAATATGACCATTTCACTGATTTCTACCCAAAAATTCCGGTTAACAGACTCTGAGGTAGATCATGAACTTAGAGAAATTGTCGCCCAAACTAGAGCGAATATTCTAGTAATTGGGTTAGGTGGTGCTGGTTGTAATACTATAAGCAGGTTAAAAGAAGTGGGCATATCTGGTGCCAAGACAATCGCGTTAAATACAGATGTTCAGTCTTTGTACCATGCCAAAGCCGATGTCAAAATACTAGCAGGTAAGAGTACTACCAAAGGAAGAGGTGCAGGCGGAGATCCTGAACTGGGATATCTAGCCGTCCAAGAAAACATTGATGATCTGAAAAGTGTGATTAGGGGGGCTGATTTAGTTTTCATAACCCTCGGTCTAGGAGGAGGTACAGGAACAGGATCAGCACCTTTGGTTGCAAAACTCTCAAAGCAAATGGGTTCAATAACCATAGGGGTTGTTACTTTACCTTTCAGGAATGAGGGAACTATAAGATCTCAAAAAGCGATGAACGGTCTAGATAAACTTCAAAAAGAGGTAGATAATGTAATAGTTATATCAAATGATAAATTATTGAATTTAGCCCCTAATCTAACCTTAAATAATGCCTTCAAACTTACAGATGAAGTTTTAACTTTGTTCTTAAAAGGTCTCACCGATATGATTTTAAAACCCGGATTGGTTAATTTAGACTTTGCAGACGTTAGAACCATACTTGAAAATGAAAAAATAGCGATTTTAGGCGTCGGCGAGTCCTATGGAAGAGATAGAGTACTTCATGCTGTAAAATCTGCCCTAGAAAATCCTTTATTAGATCTAGAATTGAAAGGAACAAAAAAGGCCCTTATTAATATAATAGCAGGTTCTGAAATAAAAATGGATGAAATAAAGGAAGGTATTTCTTTTGTTCATTCTATTGTTGGAAAAGGCGCACACATAATCTGGGGTTTACAGATAGATGAGGAGTTAAAAGACACGATAAGGGTAATGGTGATATTTACTGGGATGGATAGAAAACTTGAAATACATGGAAATAAATTGTCTGATGAACTCGGCCTAGTTGTGTACGGGTGATTTAATGAAGAGGAACGATAAAACAAAATTGGGTAGGATCAAATTTTTGGTTACAGGATCCTATAACTCGGGAAAGACAACTGTAATGGAAAGTTTGATCGGGAACATCGTAAAGGTAGAATACAATGGTACAACTGTGGCGTTAGACTATGGAAAACTAAGAGTTAACAGCCACGTGATACATTTATTCGGTACGCCGGGACAAGAAAGATTTAAGTTTATGCGTGACATACTTAGTAACGGAGCAGATGGTGGGGTATTGGTAGTAGATAGTTCTTTACCTATAAACAAGAATGAGTTGGAGATAATCGAAGAGTTCAGGCATACTAAAATTCCGTTCGTGATATTTGCAAACAAAAGGGATTTGCCAAATGCCCTGCCTCTTCAAGAATTTGACATAGGAGTGCCTGTGATACCGACAATCGCAAAAAGTGGTGAAAATCTGCTTGAAGGAATTGAAATCTTGCTAGAAATGAGATTCAGAGGAGGATTCCAAGATTAACCAGATCAAATTAACCCACGTGGAGACCAAAGTTTTAGAATTCGTTAAAAAAGGAGAGTTTAAGAATATAACTCAGTGTGCCCAGACCTTAAAGTACCCCGTGGTAACCATACTAGAAACCTTAAAGTCTCTGGAAAAGAAAGGCATGATAGAAAAGGTAGATATCAAGACAAGTAAAGGTTAGTTTTTTTATTGTTTTTATAAAATAATATTTGATAAGATTGTGGGTGTAGCAACCACGCCTTTTTAATGATATTTTTACTTACTTGTTAAAAATGAAAATACATTTATAATTTGGAGATGTGTAGAGAAACAGGAGGTTGACCTATGCTCTTTGTAATGATAGGCCAATGGGATCCAGAGAACGAACAAGAAGCTATCCAGCGAAAAATGCAATTTAAATATCCCGATGAAGTTAAGGTAATCGGAGAATACGTTTTAATCGGGCGATGCCAGGTTATCGCTATATGTGAAACCCCAAGTAAGGCAGCACTGGTGAGGGGCGTACTTCCATTTTCAGGCTTGATGAGTTTCAGATTCTATCCTGCAATGACGTCCGAGGAATTTCTGAAAATAAGTGGCGGGGTAACCGAA
>CAYFZR010000082.1:0-35700 GCA_964347835.1 uncultured archaeon | reverse complement strand
TCTAAATGCTCAAAAATCATAGATTTTTGGCATGCCAAGAATCTCGATTCTTGTGCAAAGTTTTGATGCAACGAGCCGCGTTGCTTTTTACTTTTTTTAATAATTATACAACTCATGATGTCCGTAACGGTATTTCTTTGGACACTCGGTGTTGTTGAAGTATGCGTAATCTTTAATCCATCTCGTTAGTTCGTTATTTTTGTTCTCTTTCGTCATTTGAACCGCTGGATAAAAAAGAGATCTTCCGTACTTTTCTTTTTCAAAGTTACCTATAATTTCTTGTGTAAGGTTTGATATTAGAAATTTCTCAAATTTAGTAGCTCCATCGAAGTTGAGATCAGGATGAACCTTTGGATTTACAGCCATAACGCTGTAAACGTTTAGTAATTCCTTTCCCTGAGTAACGAGAGGTTCAAGCATTATATTCCCGTCCCTGTGGTACTTGAGGTAGGTACCCATGTCTGCTAGCGTGTATGCATCTTTCTCATTGGCTATTAGGAGAGTTCTTCCCATTCCAGTCCCTGATTCCAAATACCATGGCTCATCTTTAAGTCTAGTAGAATCTAAACTAACAGCAATCCAAAGCTCTTTTTCCTTGATATGTGTCCCAGAATTATCTCCTCTGGAAACCCATAATGCTTTTCCAGCCTTCCCGGCTTCGTCTATCTTTTTAAAGGCTTCCGTCGGTTTGAGATCTTTTATTCCAGCAGGATCTTCTTTGGGTCCTACAATGGCATAGAAGTTGTATGCTATGATTTTTCTGTTTACAACTACACCATCTTCCATGAAGGACAATTCTTTTGAGGGAGCATGCACCAGAACGATATCAGCATCTCCTCTTCTTGCGTGCTGCAAGGCTAATCCTGTCCCTACAGATATGAAATAGAGATCAATATCATACTTATTCTCGAATTTATCCTTTAAATCGTCCAATAGTCCTGTGTCAAACAGGCTTGTAGTTGTTGATACGACCAGCTTTTCTTTAACTTTGGCTGTCTCCTGAGGAGGAGCAGTACACCCTAACATTAAAAATATTGAAAATATTCCGGCCAGAATTTTGTGACCATTCATAAAATCACTTTTTTACGATAGGTTTATATGTGCATATCGTTACATTTTATTATTTAAGGGTTTCTACAGAAATGGAAGGAATTCTATGCCAGATAAACTGCAACCGAAGACAAAACTCTGGTTATCCTCTGATCACATTTCAGTAATGGGAGAGGGAATAGCAAGATTGCTCGAGAGTATAGAGAAAACAGGCTCTCTCTCAAAGAGTGCAAAATCACTTAATATTTCTTATCGCCATGCTTGGGGATATTTATCAAAATTAGAAGATAAATTAGGCACTCCTGTAGTAAAAACCTACCGTGGAGGCGCTTATGGAGGAGGGGGGACTGAACTCACAGATTTTGGAAAGGAACTTTTGAAGGAGTACAGGAAGTATAGGATTTTTTTGGATAGGATTTTGGAAGATGAACATTATTGGGAGGCTTGTGGATTGAAGATAAGTGCTAGAAATAGATTAGAAGGCACTGTTAAGGATGTCAAAAAAGAAGATGTTACTGCTGCGGTAAAGATTGAGATAAAAACTCCTACCATAATAACTGCCGTTATAACTAGGGAGGCTGTAGAAGAGCTTAAAATAAAACCTGGAGACAAAGTAGAAGCAATAATAAAGGCTACAGAAGTTTTGGTGGGAAAGGAGTGATTTTTGACTTCGCAGATCTAGGAGGATTGGAAGATAAATAAAGATGAAATAGCCTCTGATCTTGAACTTGCGTTATACGAAGTAGAAAGGAAGTTAATTGTTGCACCCATATTAGGATTCACAATGATTTTGATGGCAACTATACTCGGATTGAAGAGTCCTGCCATCATTATATATTTTGCCCTTCTTGGCGGTGTATTCGGGGTAAACGGAGCCAAAAGAATACATGGAATTCTGAAGATGGAGCCCGAAGTATATTCTAAATCCTTCAAGAGTCTCTACCCTAGAAGACTTAAATTGGATATGATTGTTGCTTTTAAGGAAAGGTACAACATACTATTCTACCCCATACTATCAATTTCTACCTTATTTGTTTTCTTTAACCTGAGACTCTTTCCCCTTAGAAGTATCCTAGCGCTTTTCCTTTTTGGAACAGGTGTTAAGATGATTATCCATTTTTTATACTGGCGATTCAAAATAAGACCTAAATTAAAAATCTATGAAGACTGAGCCAAACTTTTTTTCTGCAAAATTTTTTGCTATTTCAAGGCTTATGAGTTCATTTTCATTTGCTATTCCGACTGTAACTCCTTCTGCGTACTCAAATATAAATTCAAAGGCCTCTTCAGGCTTTATCTTTCCCGCAGCAAGAGGTTTAATTGAGACTACCTTTTTGTTGGTATCTTCTATGAGAGATAACGTCTTTTTAAAATCCCCCATGAACTCTCCGCTTTTGTTAAGAGGCAAGAGATAGAAATCAAAATCTAAATTATCTAATTTGGGCATTGTCTTATGAGGGTAATGTAATGCTAGACCGCTCTTCATATCATTTTCTTTTATTTTCTCCAATTTGTCACTTAAATCAGCGCCCATTAGCTCGGCTTTGCTTGCGTGAATAGCGCAACCATAAGCCTCTATCTCATTCATCAAACTTATTTCGCTTTCAAAGTCTTCTAAATCAACTGTTCCTAGGACTCTAAACTCATAATCGTCCTTCAACTCTAATAAAGAGTTTACAATCCTCGGTAATGCAATGAGTTGGAAATCTGGAAATCCTCTATCGATTGAATTTTTAAATAGGGTTGTCATATTTTTTGGATTGCTGTAGAACTTCTGATAGTAGAGTAATGAGCGCATACCGAACTGTCCTGCGCCTATCATCGGACTCGTTCCAAACATCACTCTTGATATCACGAATATTACTCCAAGGTTAGTCTAGATATTTGGGATAAAACTTTAGTTCTTATTTCTTCAGGGCTTGGCAGGTCTAAGATTATCTCTCCTTTTTCCAGAACTTTTTTAAGTAAAGGATAAGCAGTCCCTCCGCATTTACAGGTTTTTTCTTTTTCATTTTTTCTATAGGCTAGAATATCAGAGTTGCATTTATTGCATCTGAAAACCTGTTTTTTACCTCCATATTTTCCTCTTTTCGCGCAGGGAATATTTTCTACCTCGATAATATCCATTGCATAGTCTATGGGGGGGGATCCACTAATAGAAGTTCCTACTCCAAAAGAGTCGGCTATATCCCTGAGATTCTGAATTTTGAATTCGTCAATCCCTCCAGAGACGAATATTTTAACTTCTTCAAAACCTCTTATGTCCAGTTCCCATCTGACTTCCTCGATTATACTGCGGAAATCTCCCCTCCTACTTCCGGGAGTATCCAGTCTTACAGCAAGCAGTTTATCCTTCAAACTCTCCGCTGCCATTATAGACTCAATCTTCTCGTCGAAGTACGTATCAGTTAGCGCTATTCTCGGTACTTTTTCAGGCATGGCTTTATCGAAGGCAATCCATGCTTCTTCTTGGGAGTCCATAAGAATTATGTAAGCATGAGCCATAGTACCCACGGGCTCGATACCCATCAATTTAGCCCCAGATATTCCTGATACACCATCACAACCTCCGATGTAGGCTGATCTGTCTACCATGGGAGAAATAGAAGGATGAGCTCTTCTTATGCCGAAACTGTAAATAGGCTTGTCCTTTGCTGCTATCTTGCATCTAGCGGCTCTGGTTGCAATCCCGGATGACTGGCATATTAGTCCTAAAAGAGCCGTTTCTAATACGCTAAAGTCACAGTATTTACCCTCTATCTCCATAACTGGCTGATGGGGATAAAATACTGTTCCCTCTTCCATGGTGTATATGTCGCAATCAATGTCCTGAAAAAGGATTAAAATTTCTTCTAACCCGGCAAAAATCGCCCATTTCCAGTTAAATGGGAATGAAGTTGTTGTAACATCGGCGACAACTATCTTATCGCATTTTTCGTATTTCTCTAAGATCTCTTTACACCTTGGAAAGTATATGTCGGCAGTATCTCCAGATTTAATCTCGTCGAAAGAAGCAACATGAAAATTCTTCTCTTTCATCCTATTATCTCCGAGAGCTCTGATCTGCTTAAATCTGAGATCTTTTCGCATGTTACAACCCTGACATTTTCATACAGGTCTTTAGCCTTTTCTAAGTACTTGTCACCATCTTCCATCAGCACTATTATCTCTTCTATACTGAATTCGTTTATTTTATTCTCTATTTCCCTTTTCACTCCTTCAATTTTCTTTTCTATACCTTTGATAGCAGAATCGGGTAAATCCGGTTTTAAAGCGCGCATATCTTCTATAAACAGAGGAGTGCCGGTTGCTATGATTCTCCTTGCATCTATATGATCGCTTAATTTCTTTCTATCGCTTGATCTCATCAATATGATAATCTTATCAGCCATCTTTTCATTCAGGTCTATCTCTTTCTCGGGAGCCTTAACTCCCTCAACACCAAAACCTGCTAACATATTGTCGAGTTTTCCTCTCATATCTAAGAGCGTGCTTATGGTAAATTCTGCGTATTCTCCTTCTATTTCTTCCAACGGTATCTTAATTCTCAACAACTCTTCAATCTCGATCAAATCTTGAATTAAATCCCTTATTACTCGAATTTCTACGTTTCCTTTTGGTTTTCCAGGGACTTTTATGGACGCATTCAACCTACAACTTTCCAATAATTTTCTCGCCTGATTAATTCGATATTCAATGATTTTCATACCGTAACTCCTAATACTATTTTAGAACAAAAAGATTATGGTTGGTGCATAATCAATACGCCCATGCAGTGTATCCTTGATCTGAAATTAATTCACGACTTTCTCTTCGAAATAATTATCTTGTCATCTTTCACCGAAAAACTTACCTCTGTGCCTTCTTTTATTGAAAGTAAGTCGGCAATCTCTTTTGGTATCCTAACAGCGATACTTCCACTCAGGTCAAACGCCTTTCTCTTGAATAAGTCCACCAAACGATCATGTTCTTTTTCATCTATCCATTCATCGCTACATTTCGGACATACCTCTACTTCGGCAAAAACCCCTTTAGAGATCTCACGCGTCTCTTTTAACAGGGGAGAATTACAAAAAGGACATTTAGTCATTTTACTTCCTCCACAGTTATTATCCATACTATACCCTTTCTTACCGTATAGACGAATCTAATCCCCTTTTTACCCACTTGGCTTTCTATAATACCTATCTCCCCATTTTTTGTCGGTTTTTTGATACGTTTTCCAGTTTTTAAATGATGTCTAACTTCTTCTGTGTGCATAAGGAACCTTTCTCTCAGCATGTTAGATGCATGAACCCTGTATTTTATCGGGTACGTATGGATAGGAATTTATAGCACCTCACATAATACTATTTCAATATTGATTCAATATTAATTTTATGTATCATTCGATCACATCAAAAAGATTATGGTCGGCATTATCAATACGCCCATGCAGTGTATCCTTGAAATACCATAGAAGTGGGGTAACAATCCAATGCTTATTCCTACCAAACTTATCAAAATACCAAAAGGTCCTGAGAAAATGAATAGAAGGATGAACAAACAGAGTAGCACAAGTCCTTTTATCCTTTCAATGTCGAAAGTTTTTATGTTCTTTATCAAAAAATTAAATACCAGAGAAGAAAATCCCAGAGATATTAATCCTATAGATATCATAAGTAAGACCTCTAAAGATCCTACTCTTATTAAATCTTCTATCAAGACTCCAACGCCGCTTCTTGGGTTTTTTATTGTGTAACATGAAACTACAGAAAAGATGGTATCGCCAGAATTTACCGCTGAGGAAGAAACTACGAAACCGATTCCCGTTCTTCCCAATAAATAATGAGTCATCGCTACGCCTTGAGCAGGACTCAAACTGGGTAACAAGCCTATTATGAGCGCTACAAAAGATCCTATTAAACTAAATTTAATTAAATCTTTCCAATCGATTTCAGGGCTTTTTTCTTTAAAATCCAGACTTTTTTCGCTCATAATTAATGAAGTTATGCCAAAGAGTCCTGTAAAAACAGGGAATAGGCTATCCGAGTATTCGAGTGTTGAGTATTTTTTTATTAAATGTACCATGTCGAAGGAGGCCATACCGTAAAATCCTGCCAGAAGAAAAACTATCAGGGCCATTAATCTATTTTTCTCATGTAAAATAAAAAACAGAGATATTAAAATTAGAATATGTGGAAGATAGGGGCGTATAAGCAAATATAGTTCTCTAACTGGTAGAAAAAGCAGTAAAATACAAATGATGCATGAAAACAAAAACCCCAAGAAATAACCGAAGTTTATACAATTAACCACGCCCTTAAATCCGTGTTCTCTTATTAATAGAATTGTAGGATTCTGGAGTATGGATAATTCAGGATCTGGTACAGAAAATAAAAGCGCAGGTATGAAATCAAAGAGGTTGTGGGAAACGCTCATTGAAAATATTAAGCACGAAGTTTCTAATGAGTCGAGAGGCGATAAAGCAAATAAGACCAGAGCAACAGTGTTCTGATGTAGTCCGGGCACTAAACCCGTCAAAATTCCTAAAAACATACCTAAAATCGTGCATAAAAATATATTAGTTTTATTCATTTAATTCCAACAATTTTCTTCGGTCTAATTACGGGATTATAGTAATAGTGGCTAAGGTATCCTGTTACCCTGACTCTGCTTCCATTCTTGAGTCTTCCGTTTACCATACATTTTTTGCCGTTTTCGTCTTCTATCCAAGAATTTCTGCCAGTCTTCGTTACTACGCCTTCTACAGATACGTAACTCCCCTCTGACATTTTTTCGAGGGATTTTATGTCGGTATATAAAGGTTCAGTGCTATCTGCCAGAGAATTTAAGAGTATTATGCCTATAAAAGCAGTTGCTATGCAAACATACCTTATATCCATGTTAAGTAAAGAACGATAACTAAACTCAAGGTTTTTCAGCGAGACTGTCAAAGGGGTCAAAAACGATATATTCTAAAAGGTAGGATAGAACCCAAGAACCTAAAATCTAGAGAGGTGGACCTTTGTATACAGTCGAGGTAAGGGTAAAACTAAAACCAGGAGTTTTGGATGCAGAGGGTGAGACGGTAAAAAAATCTTTGCAACTGTTAGGTTTTGATGTTGATTTCGTTAAAACCATAAAAGTATACGAGATAGGCATGAATAAAGAGAAGAAAGAGGAGGTATTAAAAGAAATAGAAGATGCATGCAATAGATTGCTTGCAAATCCGGTTATTCAGGATTATGAGATAATTATAAGAGAAAAATGATTATGATGCATTACTTTCAGCGGGTAAAGTTTCATAGTCGTTATTCATCTCTTTATATCTCATACTGATGACAAATGAAACTGCTCCAAAAATACCAAACATTCCCGCGATTAACACATTATCGAGAAGTAAAGCTATCAAACCTAATACTGCATGAACCATTGCAAGTAAATTGAAGATCTCTTCCTTATCGTTCACGCAAATCTCTCCTTTCTTCTCTACTATTACTAGCGAATCCTCGCTTATTTAACTTGTCTAAACATTTTTACAGGATTTTTAACAAATGTGTTGCAAGTTATCAGAATTGAAGATAAAAAATCAATACTTAGTTCTCTATTATATAGAGATATTCTAGCAAAATCTTTATAAATAAGGAAACCTTTGCTTTAATAACCCGGTAGCCCTACTTATTGCCCCTATATTTAGTTAATACTCATCCAAAATAAAAATGGGAGGGATAATATGTTAAAAATTGGGCAAAATGCTCCAGGCTTTTGTTTGCCTGATCATGATGAAAAGAGTACTTGTTTGAAGGACTTTAGAGGTAAATGGATAGTGCTTTACTTCTATCCAAAGGACAACTCCCCCAGCTGTTCTGCCGAGGCAATGGATTTCAGCAGTTTAAATTCAGATTTTGAAAAAGAAAATGCAGTGATACTGGGAGTGAGTAAGGATAGTTTAAAATCACACCAGAATTTTATACAAAAAAGGAATTTGAACATAAATTTGTTATCTGACTCTGATTTAGAAGTTCAGAAAAAATACTACGTCTGGCGATCAAAGAAGTTCAGAGGACGTGAATCAATGGGAACTGTAAGAAGTACTTTCTTGATAGATCCTGAAGGTAAAATAGTAAAAATCTGGGATGGAGTTAAAGTTAAGGGTCATGCCGAAGAAGTGCTGAATGAAGTTAAGAGATTAAAATCTTAAAACAATGTTATGAAAGAAAAAAATCAGAAATCGGTATTTATATTTAGAAGAGATATCCGCGTTGAAGATAATACAGGACTTATCAAGGCCTTAGAATCATCAAAATATGTGATTCCCTGCTTTATTTTTGATCCTAGGCAAGTAGAAAATCACGAATATAAAAGTGAGAATGCCTTACAGTTCATGATGGAATCGCTACAGGATTTAGAAAGCCAACTTAAACAAAAAAAAGCAAGATTATACTTTTTCTATGGATTGGCTGAAAATATCATTCGAAAACTGATAATCGAAGAAAAAATTAGTGCCTTATACACTAATAGAGACTATACCCCCTTCAGTATTAACAGAGATTTAGCAATTAAAGAAATTTGTGAGAAAAACAACGTTAAATTTAATCAGTTCGGCGATACTTTGCTTAATGAACCAGAGACCATATTAAAAGATAATGGAAAGCCTTATACTATTTTTTCTGCTTTTTTTAGAAAGGCTATCAGAAAGCAGGTAAGCAGGCCAAGAAAAAATAATCACAAAAATTATTATAAAAGAGCTATAGAATTTGAAAGAAAAAACGAAGTGTATAGTCATGTTTTAAAGAAAATAAACAAATTCATTTATGCCCATGGTGGTAGATACAAATGCTTAAAAATTCTTAGAAATTTAAAAAGGTATGAAAAATACGAATTTGAAAAAGATTACCCTGCGAAACAAGCAACGACTGGGTTATCTGCCCATAACAAATTCGGGACATGTTCAATAAGAGAAGTATACTATGCACTAAAAGATCAATTAGGTTCTAATCATCCTTTAATAAGACAACTATACTGGCGTGATTTCCTCACATATATAGCCTATCATTTCCCACATGTTTTTGGAAACTCGTTCCATAAGGAATACGATAAAATAAATTGGAGTTATGATAAAGAAAAATTTAGATCGTGGTGCGAAGGAAAAACTGGTTTTCCCATTGTTGATGCAGGAATGAGACAATTAAACACTACAGGATTCATGCATAATAGAGTGAGACTTGTAGTAGGTTCTTTTTTAACAAAAGATCTCCATATTGATTGGAGATGGGGAGAAAAATACTTTGCACAAAAACTCGTTGATTATGATCCCAGCGTGAATAATGGTAATTGGCAGTGGGTTGCGTCTACAGGATGTGATGCACAACCTTACTTTAGAGTATTCAATCCTTGGTTACAACAGAAAAAATTTGATCCAGAATGTGAATACATAAAAAAATGGGTTCCTGAATTAAGAAATTTACCTGCAAAAACAATTCATAATTTAGAAAAACAAAAATCTCCTGAAATTAAAAACTATCCTTTTCCTATAGTTAACCATTCAAAAGAAAGCAAAATAGCAAAGGCCAATTATGCAAAAGTAAAGTCTATCTGATTCGGGATTCTGTTGCAAGAATTTTTAAAATGCGATCATAAAGTTAAAATGATAACTCCTATAGTTTAGTAAAGAATTAAAACCTAAAGTGGTAATATGAAAGAACTCTATAAGAAGGTAAATGTTCCTTTTCATCTCTATAAGATAAATTTAATTGAAGCGGGAGACGAAGAACTAGAAAGAATAAGCGAAGAGAGATCTCTAGGCTTAAACCTTTATGAGATGAAAAAAATCAAAGATTATTTCAAAAAAGAAAGGAGAAATCCCCATGATATAGAATTGGAATCCATAGCACAGGCTTGGAGCGAGCATTGCTGCTATAAGACCAGCAAACCTATTCTAAAGACAACCATATTCGATACTAAGGCGCCTCAGTGCATTTTTGTAATAGAGGAAGATGCTGGCGTCGTGGAATTCGACGATGATTATGCTTACGTTGTTGCTTTGGAGTCTCACAACCATCCTTCCGCTTTAGATCCCTATGGCGGTGCGGCAACAGGCATTGGTGGAATTCTGAGAGACGTGGTATGCATGGGTGCTCAACCAATAGCCTTAGTAGACCCCTTATTCTTTGGTCCTCTAGATTATTCTGAAGATAAACTTCCTTTGGGAACAAAACATCCAAGTTTTTTGTTAAGAGGTGTTGTGAAGGGTATAGGAGATTATGGCAACAGAGTTGGCATACCCACTCTAGCAGGATGTCTAGTTTTTGATGAAAGCTACATAACAAATTGTCTAGTAAATGTTGGATGCATAGGAATAGTAAGAAAAGACAAAATAATTAGAAGTATTGCGAAAAAACCTGGAGAAATCTTTTTACTGGCAGGAGGAAAGACAGGAAGAGACGGAATACATGGAGTTACTTTTGCTTCGGCAGAATTAACAGAGAAGTCCGATGAAGAAGATAGACCTGCGGTTCAATTAGGGGACCCCATAACAAAAGAACCATTGATACATGCTTGTTTAGAAGTAGTAGAAAAAGGATTGGTAGAAGGCTTAAAAGACCTTGGAGGAGGAGGTCTATCTTGTGTTGTAGGAGAGATGGCTTTAGCAGGGGGAAACGGAGCACATATAAGCCTAGAAAAGGTTCCTTTGAAAGTGGAGGGCATGGCTCCATGGGAGATCTGGGTATCTGAGTCTCAGGAGAGGATGATGTTATCCGTTGATAAAAAAAACCTTGAAGAAGTTCTGGATATTTTTGATTTCTGGGACGTTCAAGCAACCCCCATCGGGGAAGTAATTGAGGGAAATAGAGTTGTTGTAGATTATTTTGATAAAAAAATTTTTGATATGGATATAGAGTTCCTAACTGGAGCATTAACCTACGATAGGCCGTATAAAGTGGTTAAAAGAAATCAGAGAGATCCTAATATAAATGAACCGAATTATGAGGAAATATTTCTGAAAATACTCTCTTCTCCAAATGTATGTAATAAGGAGTGGGTAATAAGACAATACGACCATGAAGTCAGGGGAAACACAATTCTAAAGCCCCTTCAAGGCGTTATAAATAGACAGTCTCATGGAGATTCTGCCGTAGTAAAGCCACTCGATAATAGTTTTAGGGGGCTTGCAATCTCGAGCGACGTTAACGTATTCTTTACAAAAATTGATCCGTATTGGGGAGCCGCCTCATCCGTTGAAGAGGTATTCAGAAATCTCGCATCTGTCGGAGCTTATCCACATTCTCTGGCGGATTGCTTAAATTTTGGTAATCCAGAAAAGCCTGAAAGACTTGGAGACTTTAGGGAGTGTTGTAGGGGTATGTATTTTGTTGCATCTTCTTTTAAAGTACCGTTCGTATCCGGAAACGTAAGTTTCTACAACGAGTCCTCCTTATTCAGCGTCGCTCCTACTCCCACCATACTAGGAATCGGGATAATCAACGATGTCAGAAAGGCTGTAACAATCGACATTAAAGGAACAGGAAACAATTTGTACGTCATAGGCGAAACTAAAAAAGAATTGGGTGGATCTGAGTATTACAAGGCATTGAACGTTAACAGAGGAAAGGTTCCGAGAGTAATTATTGAAGAATCAAGAAGAAATATCTACGGAATAATCGATTTAATTTCTGAGGAGCTTATCAAAAGCTGTCATGACCTCTCAAACGGGGGACTTGCTGTAGCACTCTCAGAGAGTCTACTCGCCGGAGATATTGGGGCGGAGATTGACCTCAAGGGATTAAATAATTTAAGATCAGATTTTAAATTGTTCTCAGAGTCGAATAGCAGGTTCCTTATAGAAGTTGAGAAGAGAGATAAAGAAAAAGTAGAAGAATTTTGTAAGGCGAGGGAGATTCGAATAGAACTTCTTGGCAAAACTAAAAAAGAAAAAATACTTGAAATAAAAGAAAAAAGAGAGTTAATAAATCTTCCCCTTGAAAAGATTTGGGATACATGGAATTCTCCAATTTATAAGTTTATGGAGGGCTAAATATAGATCGAGGAGATATTAGGACGTGTATATTGGTAATGGAAGGTACAAACTGTGAGAATGAAACAAAAAGAGCCTTTGAGCATTTTAACGTTCAGGTCGAACTAGTCCATTTAAAACAACTTTCAAAAGAGGTTCCAACTCACAAAGAAAGAGACTTGCTCGATTACCATATATTCATGATACCCGGTGGATTTTCGGCTGGTGATTATGTAAGGGCGGGCGCCATAATGGCAGCTCGAATGAAAAGAGGATTGGAGAGGAAAATAAACGAATTTGTAGACGAAGGCCTTGCAATTGGAGGCATATGTAATGGATTTCAAGTGTTGGTTGAACTAGGTCTTTTACCGGGTAATGAAGAAGGCGTCCATGCGGCTTTGGCGCCTAATAAAAATGCCAGCTTTGAGTGTAGACCCGTAATTTTAATACATAATGAGAATCATTGCGTATTTACTGGTAAAGTAGACAAAAATATATTAGTAATGCCGGTTGCCCATGCGGAGGGTAGATTTACCATACCTATTGAAAGACAGGAAGAATTGCTGGACAGTATGATAAAAAATAGGCAGATAGTCTTTAGGTATGGAAGGAATAATGGAGAACCAGCAATGGACGAATATCCTTGGAATCCCAATGGATCTCTGTATGATATCGCGGGGATCTGCAATCCAACGGGAAACGTATTTGGTCTAATGCCCCATCCAGAGAGAGTTTTGTTTCCTTACCTGATGTATGACTGGTCTCGCTCTCATGAAAAAGAGGGCGATGGTTTTAAAATATTTGAGTCTGTTATAGGATATATAGTCGATAATCTTTGAAGAGGTACGCATGTTAGATCCTAAAAGTTTCATAGAAGAAAAAGTCGAAGAAATAAAAAGAATAATAAGGGATGAAAAAGCCGTTATAGCCTTATCTGGCGGTGTAGATAGTTCTACATCTGCTGCTTTAACATATAGGGCAATTGGAGAAAATTTAACCCCAATATTTGTTGACACAGGATTTATGAGGCTTGGAGAGCCAGAAAAGATAAGAGAAGTATTCTCACACATGAACCTAAAAATGATCGATGCAAAAGATAGGTTTTTCGATAAAATGAAGGGAATCGAAGATCCAGAAGAAAAGAGGAAAATAATTGGAGAAGAATTCATTCGAATTTTTGAGGAAGAGGCAAAAAAAATTGGGGCTAGTTATTTGGTTCAGGGAACCATTGCTCCAGATTGGATAGAATCCAGAGGAGGAATAAAGTCGCATCACAACGTTGGTGGATTGCCAGAAAAGTTTGGACTAAAACTCGTTGAACCTTTGGTAGATCTCTACAAAGACGAAGTGAGGATTCTTGCAAAAACCTTAAATTTGCCTGACGAGATTGCGGAAAGAATGCCTTTTCCGGGTCCAGGTCTTGCTGTAAGGATTGTTGGAGAAGTTACACCTGAAAAGGTGGAGATAGTTAGGAGGGCGGATGCAATCGTAAAAGAGGAGATAAGAAATCTAAATCTGGAGCCATGGCAGGCGTTTGCTGTGCTTTTATCTGGAAAGGCTACAGGAGTAAGGGGTGATGTAAGAGCGTATGGTTACATAGTTGCTGTAAGAATAGTCCTTTCATCTGACGGTATGACTGCCAACATATTAGAGGCCCCCTGGAATTTCCTTAAAAAACTTCAACAAAGAATCACAAGTGAGATATTGGAGGTAAGTAGAGTCCTGTACGATATCACTGACAAACCGCCCGCTACAATAGAGTTTGAATAGCAAGGTCTTCTAGTTCTTCATAAGAAAGAGGTTTTGGGGTTGTAGGTGAGGATCTTACTATGTTATGGGTCAACTCCACAAACCTTTCTACTATATCTGAATCAGGAAATGCCTCAAATACAGTTTTTCTCTGGACATCTCCTTTGAGTATTAAGTTACTCCTTGGAATTTCTCCTAAAATATCTGTGCCAATCTTATTCGCGAATTCTTTTGATATTTCTAGACCATTTGGAACATCTCGCGAGTTATATATCAACCCACCTAATAGCGCTCCTTTTCTATCTGCAAAACGCTTAATACCCTTACAAATATTGTTTGCAGCGTATAGAGACATGAATTCTCCAGAAATAACAATATAAACATAGTTAGCGTAACCTTTTCTGATGGGCATTGCGAATCCGCCGCAAACAACATCTCCCAGTACATCGAATATTACTGTATCAACTAAATCGAACAAGCCTAGTTTCTCCAAAGTTTCGATAGACAATATTATCCCTCTTCCCGCACAGCCGACTCCGGGCTCGGGACCGCCTGATTCTACACATAAAACGTCGTTATAACCTTTATGAATTACTTTCTCGAGGTTAAAACTGTTGTTTTCACGTATACTCTCCAAGACTGTTGGTATCAATCTACCAGAGAGAAGATTTCTGGTTGTATCTCTTTTTGGATCGCATCCCATGAGAAGCGTAGATTTATTTAAAAGAGAAAAAGAGACAGCCAGATTGGAGGATATAGTTGATTTACCTATCCCTCCTTTTCCGTATACGGCTATCCTAAGGATATCCTTCATTTCCGTTCCTCTAGCTTACTCACCAAAGTTAAAATGGCTGCGACTATGTATCTTTCTTCTCCGCTAACGTATTCTTCTATATCTTCGGCAAATCTCAAAAAATCTGTTATGACCTCTCTCCTTTCGTAAAGTTTCCTTTTTAGTCTCTCTCTATAGACATTTACGTCTTCTTCAATTTCACGGTATTCTGACGCTACTCCGGCTAAGAATCCTTCTGTAATTTTTTCTCTCCTATCAAGAATGCTGTTTAATATGTCTTCAAACTCCAGTTCTGATATATCGCCCTTCTCGTATTGGGAAAGATGTTCTCTGCTTTCTTCCCTTAGAGCCTTTAATTCTTTTCTCGCATCCTCTCTCATCTTATCAATGATTTCTGGAAGCCCTGCATTTATTCTCGCATATACACTCGGAGGAAGTGAATCCGCATATTTATTAAGTGTATCAATGAAAGCGGCTACTTCTTTCCAGTCTTCTAACTCTCCCTGTTTGTTCCTAAGTTTGATGTCGTCAGCCATATTCTGTAGCCTGTCATATATTTCGACAGCGGATTTACGCATTTAATCACCCTAATGAAAATGGCGGGCCCGGAGGGATTTGAACCCACGACCGACGGGTTAAGAGCCCGTTGCTCTCCCAGACTAAGCTACAGGCCCACTAAAATATTATATTAGCGATTATACTTTAAATTTTTTTATCTAACTCCAGTAACTTGCAAAGTCCTATTGCAGCGCTGAGAGGGGTATCACTTGCCTGTTCTTCGATGGTTCCGCAGTCTGCGCACACGACCAAACTGAAGTTTAATAAGGTCTCGTAGTCTCTGTAATCATATATTAACCAGTTTTGGTTGTCTTTAGATATAGAACAGGCATTACAACTGATTGGCGAAATAATGCTCGCAACAGCATCAAATTTCGCGTTTTCTTCTTTTTCAACTGCCTTTATGATATTAAATTCTCCTAAGAAATCACTTTCTTTGAGCAGATCAAGTATCTCTCCTACTCTGGAGCCAGGTATTTTTGTAATTTCTGTATACTCTCTATTCGTGAGTTTATCCTTTAGATCCCCCAATAGTTCTGTTGATGCAACCCGTATCGGAAGGAAATTAAATGAATCGAGCATGCTATCTACCATAGGATCTTTACAATAACTTGGACTTAAATCATATGGTTATAAAAATAATATAAGCAAAAAAGGTAAGAGAGAGGCGAGAGTTTAATCGGGTTTTTTCATAAGTTCTATCTTTTGTACTAACTTACCTTCTGCTAAATGAGGTCTTCTGAATACAGTATCCCCATATTTTTCTATTTCTCTTGCTTCTTCTGCCAGAATACTAGCAATCCTTAACATCTCGTGACCTGCTGATACAATTGGAATATATTTGTTGGGATCTTGTACAACGAAACAACCCTCCACATCCAGGTCCGCTACCTTTGTAGCAATCTCATAGGATGCCATCGCCTTGGTTTTTGCGTATGGATTGGTGAAGTTAGCCGCTTCAACTGCCTTGTCTCTTGTAATGACGATCCTTGGGAGTTCTACCTCTTTACCTTCCTTTACGGCTTCTATCATGCTGTCAATGGCCTCTACAACTATATTGAAGGCTCCAGTAGATGCGAGCACTTTGATGAGATCTCCGTTAAATATTGCCATCTCCGTTGGATCAAGAAATTCTCTCCGGGCTCCAATCATAGAATCTGCCCTTATAAGTAGGTATCCAAGACCCTCCTTCTCCATATCCTCTTTTGCTTTTACACCGGGAGCATCACCAATAATCAAAGAAGGCTTTCCAGACTCAGATAGCAGTTCTCTAGCCTTTTTTGGTCCAGCCACTGTTGGATTCGGTCCAATGTATATAACCATGTCAGGATCGAATTCTAAAAGTTTATTTACAGCTTCTTCAGCATCTTCTGGACCCATCTTCGCACCGCTACCGACTACTTTAGTGGAAATGTCCTTTCTATCCGCTCTTTCGTCTAAAAGAAGGTCTAACATCGCGGAAGTAGCAATAGCTCCACACTTAATTACGCCTACTTTTACTACCATCTCCATCCCTCCTTGTAGGTGCTTGAAAACTATAACACTTTATATTTTTCGCTCCCTTTTTTTCCGAGATAACTTTCTTATAGGTTTTAAATTTACCTCAGTTTCACTTTCTTCTATGTATCCTTCCTTTACACAGTTCTTCCATAAGTTTAGTCCTTTTTCTGTCCTAATAATAACTGAGTTATATTCTGATGGAGATCCCAAACTACCCACCGAAATATCTGCCATCATGGCAGTAAAGTCCCTACAAAAGTGACATCCCCTAGAAATACAGCCCTCTAAATCTGAAAGTGGAAACTCATGGGTTTCTCTTTCATATATAAGGAATTTTCCCTTTTTAATATCGAACTTTCTCACATTTTTTATATCAATTCCATTTTTTAATATAAATCTCTTTAATTTTGAATAAACAAAATTTTCCATGCAATAGAAACCTATCAAAATATTTAATTTAGAAGCCAACTTCTTTGCACCTTTGGGGTTCAAAATTATATTCCTTAGACCCTCAATTTGGCATGGAGTACCTACTACAGATACTGAATCCTTGACATCGCTTAAAACTCTATTTGGACTTGCAACAGAATATTTTGAGCCAGCAGCTTTAATTAGATCATTCCTATCTTTGGTAAGTATGGGTATGGGTTTCCATTCTTCATCCCTGTCAACAGCGACTATTGAATCGCCTAAATCGCATAAATAGGTAAGTAGAGAGGTTGTTACACCTCCATCTTGGCAAACATTAATGATATCATCACTCTTAGATTTAGCACAGGGGATTTTTGAATACGGGCCTATGTATTCATCATAATAGGGTCCAAGATCTTCCAGATCTACCCTTAGATCAAACCTCGGACACTTTGAAAGGCATACGCCACATTCTTTACATTCACCTACGAGGGAGATGGTCTCATCTTCGATCCCTATGCATTTGGGCGGACAAACGCCCATGCATGTTCCACAATAGGAACAAAGACCTATCTCTATTACCTCTTTTTCCAGATTTGTGAAGCTAATTTTTTCCTTTTTCATTTTTAAAAAATAAAAGGGGATCAACCCTAACCTATGAGTGCGCTGAGAGTGTGTACGACTTCAGGTCTGTGACACTGAGTACATTCGGGTATGCCAATCTCAACTGATCCGTGACAATTTTCGCAACTGGGTCCTTTCTTGCCTTCTTTTTCCAATCTAGTTTTCGCGTGTATGAAGTGGACTGTTCCATGACACTTATAACATTTTTCATTGCCAGTAGCAATGAGTTCATGTATTGTAATGAGGTTATCTTCGTGGCAGGCCTGGCAGACTATCTCTCCCTCCATTGCGTGAGGTTTTACGATGTTTGGAACGGTTTCATGACATTTTTCGCAACTAGTCTCTCCTCCGTGTATCTTCGCCACATCTGTTCCGTGACATCTGGAGCATATCACTTCTCCTAAACCAGCGTGAATGGCTGCTATTTCGCCATGACACTTTTGACAGTCTTCTCTAGCGGAAGCTTCGTGAATCCTGTGGATTGGCGGAGAGTGGCACGCTACACATTCAGGAATAAATACTCTTGGCAGATTTCCGTGACATTGTGCGCAATCTACTACAACTGCGACATGAACATTGTGAGCCACATCATGACATCCATAACAAAAAGACTTCGTGTAGGATACTTCTTCAGGACTCTGTGGCTCCTCCCCCGAGATAGTGGGTATGGCAACTATGAACAAGAGAATCATTATGATAATAAAACCTATTGATTGTCGTCTCATACCATCCCTCTTTAGGGATAGAGTATTAACATAATATAAAATTTACCCTTGATGGATATTATAAGATGTCACTCATTTTACTGAAATCGTTTTAGAATATCTATTTCATGGTATAATTCGTTCTTTTCTCGTTCAAGCTTGCTTATAATCTCTGAATTATCAACTAATTCCAGATGATTGCCACACTTAGAGCAAACGAAATTGAGTTCGGCGGCAGACTCAAAAGGTATCTTTACACAAACACCGTTTTCAGTGCAACAGTGGAAGAATATGTGATTTTTCTCATAATCCAGGCGTTTTTCTATTTTTTCCAGTAATTCGTGTCTATCGGAAATCAAAACATCGTTGACTCTCTCAAGGTCTAACTTCCAGACATATATGTACCATCCAGTGCTTTTGTCTCTTTTTCTCACAAAAGAGGCGAGATGCTTATCATACAATTTGTATAGGGTCTTTCTCACCGTATTAACTCTTAATCCTGTTTCTTGTGCAAGTTCTTCGTCGGTGGCCTCCTTTCCTCCCAATACAGATACGACGTCGATCCCTTCCTCTCCTGCTACTTCCAAGATGAGTTCCTTGAAATAGTTATCTAATACTGCGTTCATGGTGCCCCTCACCATCCTCTTCATTGAGTGACAAGTTCACGCTAACAATATTATTTAGTACATAACAAAGATAAAAGTTTTGTTTGCAACAGTATATAAGTGAATTATAAATTCTAAAACATGTCAAATTCTATTGCCCCGGCAGGGCAAACGTTGATGCAGTCGCCACATCTTATGCATTCTGCTGGAGGGACCGCGTCTTTTTTCTTCCATATACTATCCTCCACTACCAACAAATCCATAGCACAAGTCCTTTGGCACAAGAGGCATGCTCTACATTTTTCATTATCAACTTTTAACTTTGTAAAGCTGAATTTACTAACTAGAGATAAAAAAGCACCCAGTGGACAGAGATATCTGCACCAAGCCCTGCCATGATAGAATATTGCAAAAACAAATACAGCCACCAAGAGCATGAGTGGAAATACAGGTGCAACAGTAGCAACTTCTACATATCTAAAAAATACTCCTGCTGGACAGACAGTGCAGAAAGCAGTATATCCATATACGAAAGCAGTTATCAAAAAACCTCCGAGTACAGAATATTTTAAGGACCTGTATTCTAAAAATTCAGGTATTTTGTGTTTCTTGGAGGTTATTCCATTCAATATATCGAGTATTGTTCCAAACGGACATACCCAACTACAAAACGCTCTTCCAAATATCAATGAAAAAACGATGAGGCCCCCAAGGGACGCAAGAATTAACGTAGGAAGTACGCTACCCCTTGCAAATATCGTTTGTAGCATGAAGAAAGGATCTCTAGAGCATACGGCACCTAGACTTACGAGGGCTACGAATAGCACTACTAACTGAGATATTCTCCTAATCGGCTCGATTTCCATAGCAACACCCTAGAGTATGAACATTAGCAATCCAGTTACCGCGCCGCCTAGTATTCCGCCGATATTTAATGGGCTGTAGCCCAACGCTATATTTATCATTATACCTGTCAGAGTTCCTGCTCCAACCATTGTTGCTAAGAGAGGGAGATTCATTTTATTACCTCCTATTTTAGATATGGAATCAGGGCATATCCCGTCACGAATGCTATAACAAGAGCCGTAACCCCTGTTGCAATAATTATACCGGTCTCTTGTGATGGTCCTGATGAGCCGATTTCTACTCCCAGGTTGCCCTCACCTATACCTCCTACTCCTCCGAGCGGAGAGGGTCCGCAAGATGCTGCAGCGTTTACAATAAAGGCTGCAACCAACACCGGTAATGCCAAAGTGTTTCCGGTTGCTCCTGCTACTGCTTCTGCAAAATAATATACTCCAGGAATAACTGCAGCGCCTATTATCCTTCCACAGGGCATAGGAGTGATGGTGGGTATGTTAACTATAATAACGGCCACGAAGGGCAATCCAAGGGATATACCTTTCTCTAATCCTAAGAGAGATATTCCAAGCCCTTGTAATGGGGAAAAAACGGTGTCCACGAGCCCCGCAATCCTCCAGCATAAGTCTAGTAGTGCATCAAAACCTCCTGCGAGTCCCAAAGCCCCTGCTATCAAGAAACCAGCAGACATTGCCATTATTGGATGTAAGATTACTCCTGCAAGAAGATCTTCTATTCTCGCTCTGCTTATCAGCATTATTACTATTGCTATGAAGATGAGAATCGTCTGAATTGGAGGCACTTTCACCCCCATTTTACTGTAGAGTATGATGGCAGCGGCTAAGACTATCATGAAGAAGAAAAATGAAATGTATCCGATTTTTAATCTTTCTTCCATATTTCACCCTCCTATTCAGCGGGTAGCAATGGTGTCACGAATCTCATCACCAATGCGCATGTTCCTGTTGCTAACATTATTCCTGCCTGTTGAGGATCTTGGAGAGAGGTTAGAGGAATTGCTATCATACCCTCTCCGATCATACCAATACCTCCGAGCGGAGAGGGTCCGCAAGATGCTGCTGCGTTAACAATGAATGAAAATACAAGCACTCCGATTAACTCCTTTTTACCTGTTTTCTCTGCCAAAATCCATCCAAAGTATAGTGCTGCAGGCATCAAGGCCGCGCCCAATATCCTACCGCATGGCATACTAATTATGGTAGGCATGTTGGCCAGTATGCAAGCGGTTCCCGGAAGTCCCAGTTTTGTCTTAGCCATTCTATCTAATAAATCAGCGGCTGCTTCGAATCCGCCAGAAGCCTCTAGCGCCCCCGCGACAAAAAAGCCAGCCATTAAAGCCGTAATAGGATGAATTATAATCTGTCCCAGAAGATCGATGGGGTAAATCAGTTCGACTGTATACCCTATAAAATTACCAACGAAGGCGAGTAATACTATCACGAGTGTTGCCACAATCAGAGCAGACTGAATCGGTAATCTGGACTGTGGGATTACTCCCATAAGGGATGCCAATATTATGCCAAAAAACAATGTCAATGCTATATAGCCTATTATTGTTACTGGCACTCGTTATACCCCCTTTTAAATAATAGCGGCTGGGCGATATATCTTGATCCTAGTTTTGTAACGCCTACCGTATCTCCTTGCTTCAACTTCTCTAAACATACGTTACATGGGCTTATTTCACACCTTATTTCCTCTCCATCGGGAAGTTCAACCAATATTTTTATTGACATTTTACCATCTGATATGTCTCGGATTGAAGTATTACAGGTTACTTCGCATTCTGACATTTTTCCGTAGCCTTCGAATTTTTTTATTTTTCCAACATGATTGGGAAATATAGTTGTTTTTATGTAGTAATAAGCAAAAGGCAATGAAAGCACAAGAAATAACATATATATCAATGACTCCATTCGATCACGCACTCTTTTCTTTTTCCACTAATTCATCTATCTTTGTTCTAAAATCACTGTGGAGCAAAGCAAGAAGGAATGGTAAGGACATAATCCTTATAGGCAGTTCGGCTTCCTTTAAACCTTCTCCGATATGGATCTCGCAGAAAGGACAGATCGTCACGCAAATTTGCGCCTCTGTTTCTTTAATAAAATCGATCTTTCTTTCTCTGATTTTTTTTGCCAACTCGATCTGAGATGCCCTTACTCCACCTCCGGCGCCACAGCAAGAATTTGCCTCCTCTAATTCAATGTATTCTACGCCGGGCATTTGGGCGAATATTTCTTTGAATCCTTTAAAACAATCAACACCCATGCCTCTAATCAAATGACATGGAAAATGGGCTGTTACAGTAGCATCTAGATTTCTTAAATCGGGGCTGTTAAAGAGTCTTCCTTCCTCCGCTAATTTCATGAATATCTCCATTATATGTACTACTTCGATATCTCTCTTCTCAGCCTCATCCGATTTTAATGTAGATCCGCATCCCGGGCAGGCAGATACCACGACATTTCTACCAGACTGCTCAATTTCTCTAAGGTTATAGAGCAATTGTCTTTCGGCAACATCTACCGCCCCGGCTCTGAATATGGGAGATCCGCAACACTGCTCTTTTGGGTCAAGTGTAATATAGTCAATACCAAATTTTTCCAGCAAAAAACGAATTGCAAAACGTAGGTGGTGCATTCTTCTCGAGGTCACGCAACCTTCAAAGAAAATTACTTTTTCTGGGATTTTTTGCAAAGTCGCCAATCGCCCCACCTACTTTGCTTCTTCTACGACAGGAATCTCCACTAATCCTAAGGCCATTTCTTGTTTGCTAACTTGTTCTTTTACTTTTTCCACAACAGAATCTAAAGGAGGTTTCTTTCTGTCCGGATCCAAAACATTTCTGTATTTTCTAACGTTCTCCACGAGTTTTTTATGTCCGTCCATCACACCCAAGTTTTCTTTGAATAAAACACCCCTGTACTTATCCATAGTGTGCTTAACATAAAGCGCTCTTGGACAGGTTTCGGTACATCTAACACAAGAAGTACACGAAAAAATTCTACCTTCAGCGCTTTTAATCTTATGATTGGCTCTTGCTAGAGTCATAAGGTTTTTTGGGCCATAGTACTCTTCTCCGAGTGCCCTTTTTACCGGACAGCCTGCGACACACTGCTGGCATTCCATGCACAATATGGTATCTTCGAAACCTCTGATAATAGCGAAGACCATCATGCTTATCGGCGCAAGAGCAAGCATTATGGAAACCGCTACGAATATATTCATATCAGGTGTGGGCCAGAAATATGATAACATGATTATAACCCTCTTGTTTTTAGCATCCTTCTTTTACATTATCTGGGTCTCTTACAATGGCAGAGATGTGCCAACATATTTAAATTTAACTCATTGACTATGATATAAAAACGCGTTATTTTCCTAATTTTTATGAAATATGAGTATTAGATATATAATATAAACGTCACTCAAATTTGCGCCTTATTTTCCTAATATTCTCTCCAAGTATTTATCAGGATCTTGGTAATACGCCTGTACTTCTCTTCCAACAGCATTTACATCTCTCATAGCCTGTTCTCGCATCCATTCCAAGACTATTTCTCTCTTTTTGATTTCCACATTAATTTCATCCCCACTCATTCCAGAATACTCTGCAATATCTCTTTTCAATCTGCAGGGCACATCCGTAGGTTTTATGGTATCATCCAATGGGCTCCATTCGTATATCTTGTTAAGTTGTATTTTTCCCCCTTCCATGCCCACTACTTCTGAAATTTCCGTTATTCTTCTCAAGACTCCTTTTTCCCTATGGTGTATCCTCTTTTGCATTATTATCAAATCTAAGGCCGGTACCATAATCTCCGGAACATTCATTGGAGGGTTCGTTAAGCGAGTAATTGTCTCTTGAGAAGTATTAGAGTGTATAGTCCCCATACAACCATCGTGTCCTGTATTCATTGCAGTGAACAATGTTCTTGCCTCAGTGCCTCTTACTTCTCCTACAATGATCCTATCGGGTCTCATTCTGAGGGTATTTTTTACAAGGTCGTCCATGGTTATCTCGCCGCGACCCTCTATGTTTGGAGGCCTTGTCTCGAATCTTATCCAATGTGTTAGAGGAAGTTTAAGTTCAGCCGTATCCTCAATAGATAATAACCTTTCAGTATCTGGAACAAAGGTAGCGAGGACGTTTACAGTAGTAGTTTTTCCACAACTACTTCCCCCTGCACAAATCACGTTAGCGGGTTTAATGCCCAAACCTTCTACGCATATCCATAAGAAAGCAGCAAGTTCAGGAGTCAAGGTTCTAAAATTCATTAAATCTATTACGGTCAGTGGATCCTCCCTGAATTTTGAAATCGTTAGGGTAGAACCATCCAAAGAAACAGGGGGTATTGTTGCATGTACTCTACTTCCATTTGGCAGTCTTGCATCCAACAATGGTGTTTGTTGGTCTATTCTTCTCCCTACAGGTCTAGCGATTTTATCTATAATGGCTTTTATTTCTTCGTCTGTGTTCATTGTAATATTGGTCTTGCAGACCTCGTGTTTTCTATGAACAACGTATACAGGCTTTTTTGTACCGATTACCATTATATCCTCAAGATCATCATCAATTACTAAGTAATCTAATATACCATATCCAATCATGTCGGAGACTATTGTCTCTGCTAGTATTTTTCTTCTTGCGCTGGGCAGAGACGGATTTTTGCTCTTAATTAGTTCATCTACTTTTTCCATGAATACAGTACGTCGCTTTTCTGGGTCTGGTATTGAATCAGGGTCGATATCCATCTCAGTAATCGCGATCTCTTTTACCTCGTCTAACAACTCTTTTTCTTTGGAGGCTAACTGAGGTAGGTTAACGACGTAGACTGGAACAGTCTCTCCCTTAATCTCCATGATTTCAACTCTACCATAGGCGTCGATCGTTCTTGTTTTTCCAAAAGTCCCAATCACTCGATTGAGAGAAGGGACCTTTTTGATCAATTTTTCCATCGTGGATGACAGTTCTACGTCTTTAACCTCGCCTTTAACCTCCTTTAAGACCTTCTCCCCCTCCACGGGTTCGGGCTCAAATAATTTATCCAAAAATTCTCTACTATCGCGAGACGAAATATCTGCTAGATATGCTAATTTCTTCTTCTTATCTTCCACCAGATTTCCTCCCTACTCGATAGTTTTTTATTGGTGTAAATTATGATATCACGAAGGTGGCGCCATTGGATATTATATCTATCATCCATGCAGTTATTGGTTTCGTATTCGTATTCTTTGTTCCAGGATATATATTTACTTTTGCCATTTATCCCAGAAAAGAAGACTTGCAAGAGATTGAAAGAATTGTTTTAGGTTTTGGTCTTAGCATTGTGATTTCTGTATACGTCGGTTTTATATTAGCACAAACAATAAGGCTTACTGAGACGAATCTCTGGGTTTCTCTTATTTTTGTTACGTTATTATCTTATGCAGCATACCGATTAAGAAGGGGGCGTTAATGCAAGTCAAACAAATCATTTTGGTGAGAGAGGATCTAGAACTTTCCAAGGGTAAACTCTGTGTACAAGTTGCCCATGGGTCCGTGGGCGCCGCATTAATATCTCAAAAAAGATTTCCATCTTATTTTAAAAAATGGATCGAAGAAGGTCAAAAAAAAGTGGTTGTAACTTGCAAGGATATAGAGGAGATTTTGAGCATAAAACAGACATCCGATGAGAGATTTTTACCTACTTATCTAGTTAAAGACGCGGGATTAACTGAAGTACCTCCAGGGACTATTACAACCCTGGCAATAGGACCTTCTCCCTCTAAGTTGATAGATGCCATCACCGGGAGTCTACCACTCTTAAAGTGATTCTTATGTACGACGAATTTGTAGGAATGAAGAATCATCTCATTGGGTGCGATTTGAAAGGAAATATAAGAGAAAAGTGCTCAGACTTCGTCGTAATGGAGTTGGTTTATGATAAACCAGTCATAGAACTAGACTTTTCAGGACAAGGAGAATATACTGCCTTTGTACTTAAAAAAGAAAACATAGATACTCAACAAGCCATTAGGGAAATATCTAAAAGACTTAAAATAAGCAAGAAGAGGTTTCGATTTGCTGGAAATAAAGATAAAAGAGCGGTCACCTTTCAACTCGTTACAGCATACGAAGTTGAGCCTTCCGATTTATTGAGTTTAAGGGCGCCCAATACTGAGATATTAAATCCTCAGAAGACCGAAGAGCCAATAAAAATTGGGAGTCTTTCAGGTAACAGATTTAAAATAAACATAAATTGCTTTGAAGATCCTAAAGAAAAACTAAAGCATTTTGAAGATAAAATTAAGGAAATTGGCGGAGTACCAAACTTCTTTGGTATTCAAAGATTTGGCTCAAGGAGACCCAGTACCCATATTGTTGGAGAGATGATAGTTAAGGGCAATTTTTCATCGGCTATAGACTGGTACTTGGGATACCCTTTCGATACTGAATCAGAAGTGGCCATAGAAGCCAGAAAGATGTACGATGAGACCAAGGACTTCAAAGAATCTCTAAAAATATTTCCAAAACATCTAAGATACGAAAGAATCCTTTTAGAGCACCTCTCCAAACATCCAAGAGACTTTATAGGTGCTCTAAGAAAATTTCCAAGACCTCTATTAAGGCTTTTTGTTCATGCTTACCAGTCATATCTTTTCAATCTAATTTTAAGTAGGAGATTGGATGAAAAATTACCTATAGTCGACTTTGTAGAAGGGGACATCTTAAAAGATAACTTACCCACCGGAATATTGTTTGGATATGATGTCTTACTCGCAGGTGGAAGAATGGGGGAGATAGAAAGAGAAATCATAGAAAAAGAGGGTTTGAAAAGAGAAAACTTCCTAATAAAGAGTATGCCAGAACTATCTTCAGCGGGTTTGAGAAGAGAATTGATTTTAAAAATCAAAGGCTTTGAATACGAAATAAACAATAATACAGTAGAAATAAGATTTGATCTCTCTAAGGGTGGGTATGCTACATCCTTTCTTAGGGAACTGATGGAGAGGGTAAGTTGAGATTTCTAAATTCGATACCAGTCGTCTTTTTGATAGTTGCATCCCTTGGAAATCCGTTCTATATGGGAGAGGGATGGAAAGTTAGTGTGTCAATCGAAAATGAGACAAAGATAAAGGAGTACTTTGGCGTAGGTTACAATTACAAAAACACGAACGATACAAAAGATTATGAGGTAAAGGAGATATGGATAAAAAGCAATCCTGATGTATATAATATATTTGTGAGTGATTTTAGCAAAATTTTAGACTCATACACCGAGGATGGTTGGATTAAGGTACCCTACTATCACTATCTTTATAAAGAAAGGGTATCCGGAACAGTAGGTTTTTTTGAATTAAAATATTCTCAACCAAGTTATGATTATTTTAACTTCTCAAGCGATTTGTTTAGAATAAAAACGGATAAAGGCGTCTTGAAACCACTGATCCACCCAGGTATTCTACACGTTGTACTTCCTAAGTACTATCAAGTAGTAAGCAAAAATGATGGAGAAACATCAAAGCGTTTTGGTCGCTGCATAATCGACTGGCAGGGCTTTACATATGCAAGTGTGAATTTTATCCATCCTCAAAAAGCCATATTAGATGCTTCTCATTCGATAAATGAAACATTTAAGGCGATAGAAAATGCAAAGAAAGACGAATGTTTGATTTCTAATGTACTATACTTAGAACAAAAATTTTATGCTGCTGAGAATCTTACAAGGAAGGCGAAAATCGCTTACTTTAATGGGAGTTATGAAAAAAGCGTTAATTTGGCACTAAAATCAAAAAAGGAATTAGAAGATGTTCAAAATGAATTAAAATTTATTGAGGAGCAGAGAGAGAGAAGAAGGGTTCAAACAGTATATTTCGGTTTTTTAATCATTTTCTTGGCAATAATCGGATTTTTCATTTCTAGAAGGATTTAATTAGCCTTTTCTGATCCATACTTATCGTCTATTCTATTTTTAATCTCAATAAAAGACAAACCTTCTCCGTACCATTTATTTACATCCAAACTTTCGTCCATGCAGGCTTGACAATAAGCCCCATGTACTTCAAAACTTCCGTCTTCTTCAATAAAACATTCTTTAAGACTTTTGTGACCTAAATTATCGCAACCACAGTAACAAGGAAAATTATCTAAGACTTCCGGCATTTTTCTGGCTATCAAATAACTTTCTAAATGTTTTTGACTCTTGTAAGCATAATCAGGAAGTTCGTATTCGATGGAATTGCTCTCTTTTAACTCAGTTTCAATTATTCTTACAAAATTTGAAAAAGAAGCCGCGCCGCTTAGTTTTCGACCATTTATATAGAAAGTAGGAGTTCCTGTAACGCCATAAGACCTTCCATCCTGAAGATCTTTTTTTACTTCTCTTGTTTTTTCTTCATTATCCAAACAACGATTAAATTCGTCATTATTCAATCCCACCTCTTCGGCGTATCTTTTGAACTCTGAAATACCTAAGGAAGACCAAGTTTCTTGGTTTTGGAATAATTTATCGTGATACTCCCAGAACTTTCCCTGATCATCGGCGCATTCAGCTGCTTCAGCGGCTTTTTGAGCATACTGATGAAAGCCTAGGGGAAAATCTCGGTATACGAACTTTACATTACCCTCGTACAGCGTAAGAATATGATTAAATGTTTGATCGAAGAATATCTTGCAGTAAGGACACTGATAATCGGAGAACTCTACTATGGTAACGGGTGCATCTTCTGGGCCTTTAAAGGGGTCGTCATCCACGCTCACATTAATCTCAGGGACTTTTCCACTGACTATTGCAGATTTGGTTTCATTCTCACTGTATCCTTTCTCAGCAAACCTTACTACATTATTTCCAATCCCGATACTCACAACACAACTTGGATCTTCGTTCCTACATTTTGCTATGCTGAGACCGCATCCGCAAGTGCATTCAATCTCATTCATCACACTTATTGCCAGAGTGCTTCTACTCTCATCAAGGTTTGATAGGTCAATACCCGGTGCTTGAGTGTAGTAGTCTGGAGGGGGTTGAGTAACAACCTGAGGTTGTTTACTTTCTGGAATTTTAGGAATTAGATGTAATATGATCGATGCGATTAGTAAGATTCCTAGGAGTATGGATATTTGCTTCCAGCCATCTTCTGTCATAACGCACAACCGGAAGTCATAGTTTTTATATTTTCCTTTTTATATTCAGAAATTTAAAATTAGATTATGGAAGAGTTAGTAGATATAATCACAAAATCGAAGTACCTGTTAGCCTTAACAGGCTCCGGCATTTCGGCGGAGAGCGGTATTCCTACTTTTAGAGGAAAAGATGGCTTGTGGAAAGAATATCGTCCGGAGGAGTTAGCCACGCTGCAAGCCTTTAAGAAAAACCCAACCTTGGTATGGGAATGGTATGATTGGCGAAGATCATTGATAGCAAGAGCAAGTCCAAACGATGCTCATAAGGTTTTAGCGTGGCTTGAAGAAAGAGATGTTCTCAAGATGCTGATAACTCAAAACGTAGACGGCTTGCATAGAAGGGCCGGAAATAAAAAAATTATAGAACTTCACGGAAATATCTGGCGTATGAAATGCATGTCGTGTAATAATGAAGTTGAAAATTATGAAACCCCCCTAAAGGAGATACCTCCCAAATGCAACGTATGTCATAGCATGTTAAGACCATCTGTTGTTTGGTTTGGCGAATCTTTAGATCCTTTCCTGCTAAATCAGAGTATCTTACACTCAAGCAGGTGTGACGTGATGATGGTTATAGGCACATCGGCTGTGATACAACCCGCTGCTTCTCTGCCGATTATGGCAAAGAATAACAGAGCAGTTTTGATAGAAATAAATCCTTCAGAAACGCCTATCTCTCCTATAGCAGACTATTCTCTTCGATTGAAAGCATCTGTGGCAATGAAAAGTTTAGTAGGATTATCCTCGGACATCTAAATATTTATTTAGAGACTTTGATTAAATATTTCCAGCAGGTGTTAAAATGAAGAAATGTAAAATATGCAACTCATCATTTGATCAAAAAGAAAAGGGTAGATTGAGAATATCGAAAAAAGAAGATAGAGGCGAGAGTATTGTATGGATATGTTCAAACTGCGCAGTTAAAGTAAAGGTAGGAAAATAAACGTTAAAATTTGCGATCTTCTCTGGCAATTCTTCGATTCTATTTCCTAAATCAAATCCTGCTTTTAATTCAAAGATTCTTTGAATTCTATTATCAGGCTTATTATCTTTGAAAAAAATTAAATAGTAATTTCGGGATGTTTTTTCCATGAAAAGAATATGGCTCTTTAGAACAGTAATCTTCCTTTTAATAATCCTTTTTTGTTTTTTTGCTCTTAAACATCCTCTTTATAAGCCTTTGGATCTATCTGCTTATGAAGGAAAAGAATATTATCTTAACAACTTTATTATCGGTAAAAAACTCGAATCTAACGTTTATGAAGTACACACAAAATACGTCAATCAATCTGCGATCGTAAAGACCGATTCCAACTTCCAAGAAGGTCAAGAGGTTAGTTTCTCTGGTTATGTAAATGAGGGAAAACTAATGGTTCAGAGGTACCATATCCACGACTATCCGAATTTTCCTATATATTCCTCTTTTCTTAGCCTGCCTCTGCTTCTCTTAGTTTTCATCAGGGAATGGAGAGAAAACAGGAGGTTTTCATGATGCCTGATTGGATCACCCATATATGCGCTGGGTATCTCGTCGCTGTGTTGTTGAACATAAGGGTCAGACCTGTTATACTTGGATCCGTACTCCCGGATCTTTCAAAACTTTTTATGTTTGCGCATTCTTATAATAATTCCGCGGTGATAAACTTCTTTTTACCCTTTCATACTATTATTGGCGTGCTTTTATCAGGCGCTTTATTATCAAGCTTCTTTAAAGACTGGAAAGATACCTATCTCTTGATATCTGTTGGTTTTTTAAGCCATTTAGTTTTAGATAGTTTCCTTTATCCATTTGGAAATATAAACGTATATTTTTATCCATTCTTTACGTTTGAAACCCACGGATTTATATGGTCTGACTCTTACTTCCCTGCTCTGGTAACCGTTCCCATAGCAGGGTTAGTTTGGCTGAAAAGAAGACGATTTTGAAGAAATCTAAAGAATAGAATACTTCATTTTTTCCTTAAGTTTTTTAGCAGTTCGTTAAGAAAAAATCTAATTGTCTCAAGCTCATCTGGAAATATTGTCGGGGAAGAAATAAAGTTATAAATACTTTAATCTCTGCTCAGGATTTAGGTGTTTTAAATTCCGAAGATAAAGATCTTAGGCACTAGGGTACATGGAGTGGGTTACAGGGTCTTTTTATTAAAAAAGGCTTTGGAATTAGGAATAGACAGATTCAATGCCTTCAACATTAAAGAAAATGATAAACAGGCTGTTATAGTTTATGTCGACGGAGAAAAAGCCGAGCAATTTAAAAAATTTGCAGAGGAAAATTATCCTGAGCATGCATTGGTTTCAGAAGTAATCTTTGAAGAATACGAAGGTTATATAATGAGCGTCATCGACTACATGCATTTTTTACAGGTAGAACAATTAGACAAAGGAATTCCTGCCATCTTAGATATTAGAGAAAATACAGAAAAGATGCTTGATAAGCAGGACAAGATGCTTGAACATACCTCGAAAATTCCTTGTATAGAGAAAGAGGTAAAAGACCTGAGATCGGATTTGACTTAGAAAAGATAAATGCAAAGTTTTGACAAGATGATAAAAACAAAAAAATTTATAAGAAAATGAAAACAACTTCATTAATATGAAAACAATTTCATCAAAAAGTGTTATATGGGAATCCGGTACAGCGTTGAGATTGTTACTTTTCTTTTTAGAAAACCCTACTCAAGAATTTTATGAAAAACAAGTCAAAGAAAAGACTGAATTAAGCTTAGGTGCAGTTAACAAATATTTAGACGAATTATCCAAGGAAAATCTTCTAATTTTAAAAAGAAGGGGCAGAATGAAATTTTTAAAACTAAACAGGGAAAACACATTTGTCAAACATTTAAAAATTGCCTATAACCTCTCACACCCTGCTATCTACAAATTGACAGAATTTAGAGAAAAATTGAAGGTTAGAATTTATTTATACGGTTCTGTGGCTAGGGGAGAAGACGTGGAAGATAGTGATTGGGACTTACTTATGATAGGTAATATAAAACAGAGAGAGGTGGAAAAAGAGCTAATGCTTCTTAGAAATGAATTTAATATTCAACTAAAGGCAACCGTATTTACAGAGGACGAATGGATTAAAATGTCGGAAAAAGATCCTGCTTTCTACGAAAGAGTTGAGAGAGATAAAATAGAGCTGATATAATGGACGTTAAGCAATGTTTGGATGAGGGTTTTCTCATTAGAATTCAACGCGATCCAATACTTATTGAGAAAGAATTCAATGAAGCAGAATATGATTTAAATCGATCGAAGCGTGCATTTGAAGAGAATGACTTCAAATGGTGTATTATAAAGGGTTATTTCTCTATGTTTCACGCTGCCAGGGCAGTATTATTTTCTCTAGGCTATAGGGAGAGGAGACATTTTGCTATTAAAGTAGTTCTTGAAGACCTAGTTAAAAAAGGCAAGTTAAAAAATATTTATCTGGAATATTATTCTTCTGCGATGAGTAGTAGAGAAAATGCTGATTATAGATATACTTACTTCAAAGAAAATGCTGAAGACGTTCTTGTAAATGCTCAAAAATTTTTGAATAGAATGAGAAAGCTAATTGAATGACCAAGAAGCTCAAAAGTCGAGACAAGATTTTTGAGAGAGTAGAGTAGCTTAAAATTAGGAAATTTTATTTTCATAAATATGATCAAAGAGATAAAAGAATCCACAGCTGCATGTTCATATCCCATCAAGAGTTTTAATTCATTCTGTCAAGAATCTAAGAATCCAGTCGGTATCCCTAAGTTTTATGAAGAACACAGCCATGTTTTGCGTAAATGAATGAGCATCAACTTCTATTACTCCTTTTTTCCATAGTTTGATCATCTCTTTAATTGTATTAAGATATTCAGCCTTATCATGCTTAGAGATTAATTTTTCATAGGTTTCGTAACTCATCTTAAATTCAATTGTGTTTTTGACGTTGTTCCTCCTCATCAGAGCAAGATTATCGCCTTTTTTTGTGAAAACATAATGCATATACTAGCGCTCTTCGTCATTTCTTATCGTAACCAATAGAGGTTTATCTCTACGCTGATTGGTAAAATTTGGTTATTGTTATTAAATTATATACATCGGTGGTTTATCAAAGTCTTTACAGAAAGATCACTCTTAGAAGACTTAATCAATTTATGAGGATAAGTCCAAGGCCAAACCACATTATCTAAAAGACTTAATTTTATTTCACAAGAATGAAATATAAAAGCTTTAATACTTGTTGTTACACAATTATTTACCTGTCCATGGATGGGGAGGGTTAGGATGGTTTATGTTAATTTAGTAGAGATATTCGGAGATACCGCTGAAACCAGAATTGTGCAACATTTTTTGAACAATCCAAATGACGTAATGCACCTTAGCGAACTATCTAGGAAAATAGGCAAATCAAAGGCTCGCGTTAGCGATGCAATAAAGCGATTGGAAAAAGGTAGATTCTTACTGTTAGAAAACAAGAATATAGTTATTATTAAGATGAACATGAGTCATCCACTTGCTTACCTAACAGAAAAAGACAAATTTGAGAAGGCAATGGAGAGATCTCATAATAAACCGTATTTTTCCTCTGTTGTTTTGAAAAATGTCAAATGATGAGGATTATTTACGCCTCATCTATTTATTATTACAATATTTTTGTAATACCGTCTGAAGGTTTGTTCAGAAAAATTTAATGTTTTAGTATTTAGTTAAAGCCTCATTTCATCTTGCCTCGTGAAGTATTGCCTCAATACTATCGTTAGTTATGTTATACCCACGTTGACTTTTGTTAGCAAGCTTAGTAGGTTTTCCTACAAAAAATATTATCATAAATGAGACTGCTGCCAACATCAAAGCAATCATAAGAATATATTCTAAAGCTCCTTGTCCGCCCTCATTCATGTCTTACGATACCCCTAACTAATGATTACTTAAGTTTTAGTCGATTTCGTTTTTTCTTATGATATCATGGCTGTCGTGAATAGGCACTAAATCAAAGGATATTTAGATTAACATTACGGCCCCGCCCAATTTTTTATCAATTTTTTCAATCCATTCTCTAGCAAAATCCTGGAATTCCATTTCGAAAATAAGTCCCATATCAGGTTCATCACTAAGTGTTTTAATAAGATCTTTTTTTAGGTTTTTGTCTACTGTCCATGAGTATCTTAACCATTTGATTATTTCACTCTCTTTCGCTCCCACTATCATTATATTGTGATTCTTCGCATCGTCTAATTCAATTTTTATATCTCTAAAATCATTGCCAATTCTTGAAGAAATAGTTATTTTAGCCATTTAAGCCCCCTGTTTTATGTTCCTTTCCTCTCTTACAGCTTCTAAAGCTTTCCTTGTTCAACTTTCTCGTAAGGGCACCAAGTTTACGGGTGGAAGACATAAGGTGCCCGCTGGAAGAGGATGAGTCTGAAAGGAGGTAGAGATAGCTGAGATTACTGGACTTCGACTGGATAGCTTCGAGTAAAAAAGTTGGTACACCCTCACCCTCTTCCCATTTACGTCTATTTTGTAATTTATATAATTATCGGTTTTGTTTTCAGCGTTTAAAAAAATAAAACAGATGTTTACAATTAGTAAACGTTTAAAGCAACTAGTTGAAGCTCGTACCGGATTTGTTATTATTAGGCCTAAGGTTAAGTATTATGTTTCCTGAAATATTAAAAGAGAATAAGAACTAACGAAAGTAAAGTTATTAAAATTATAATCAATCCTATAAAAAGACCTTTTATCATTGAAAATTTATTTAAATTAGACTCTTTCTTCGCGTTACTAACCTCTTTTTCTATAGATTCCAATTTTTCTATCAAAAATCCAAGTTTTTCAACAAATTCTTCTTTTGTAATTTTGTTTGCTTTAAATTCTTCTTCTATTTCTTTATATTTTTTATCAATTACATCTAAAAGATCTACCGTCAAAATTGCCGCCCTCCCCTGTCTTGGCAAATACTTGTTTGCACGAATTGTACATAAACTTATCGAATGATTGTATAAGTCATCAAGATACCACTGGTGTCAAAATTTTAGAACCCAATATCAGCTTTAAATCTCCTTCAAATATCTCCACACGGTCCTGGAGAATCAAAACTATAATGTTGTTCGGGATATTTCAGACAAATGCATAAAGGTAAGCTTTGAAGTTAGGTCCGAACCTAAGAATTAGGAACCATGCTTGGGTTTAGGTCAGCCTAAGAAAATTTACCGCGTCTGGAAAGAGAATAAAGAGATCAGGAGAAGAAGTAAAGGAAGAAGATGAAACAATGAGAAATGAAACTGTTCCAACTCGATATGCTTGGCTAGAACAAAAGGAAGCCTAAAAATCCAGAAATCTCCCCATTTTTAGAAAGCGGTGATGCCATATCTATCCTTTTTCGGTTAAAAAGACATAATTGTATCATAAGCCAGCAATTTTGTATACAGAAATTTGATAGTATGCAAACCCGATAGAGATGGTTAATGTCACAGGTGAGCGTCAAAGAAGAGATAATAATGAATCTTCCAAAAGGAATTCCATATAAAGTTAATCTCGATACCAAAGACCATAGATTGGCTGAGATTTTTGGAGAACTTAGCAGGTTAAAGCACAACGGCTGTATGAGAATATTTGCCGATAAGGAGAAAAAGTCATTGTTTAGCGAGTTATTATTCGAGGATGGCAAAATAGTCGCA
>CAYFZR010000081.1:0-7424 GCA_964347835.1 uncultured archaeon | reverse complement strand
AAAGATAATAATTAAAAATCTTACCTAAGATTATTTTATAAATGGTACCAAATGAGCCTTTTCCACTTTTGCTTTCTGCTCTAAATATTATATGGGGGTGTAGAGAGGGGGTTATAGGTTAAGATAGGATAATTTCAGTATAATATAACCCTTTATAATTCCGGTATAAAATGTAATATTACCCCTTCTAGTGTAAGGAATGCTCATTCTTGATTGTATGAGGTGAAGCCGGGGACGAGATTTGAACTCGTGTATAGCGGATCTGCAGTCCGCCGCGTAGCCTCTCCGCCACCCCGGCATCTAAGATTAGATATCAGATGTTGTTTATTTAAAATTTTCGAAATAGGCAATTATCAAGAAATACCTCTTTCGAAAAAGAAGTTTATAAAGCTAAATAAAGATTCAAAGAATTCGGCTTGGCGAATATTCAAAGAACCATTAATTTTGTTATTCATTTTCAATAAGACTTAATAGTAGCCTTTTCTCTTTAGCCAAGCCGCTTGAGTTTTTCTATATCTCCAGATTACATCTGCTTTCTCATTTTGAATTTCCCAGGGTTTAACAACGACTAAATCTCCTATTCTTATCCAAATCCTTTTTTTCATTTTTCCGGGGATTCTACATATCCTTTCCACACCATCAAAACAATTAACTCTTATCCTGTTGGATCCAAGCGTTTGGATAACGAATCCGAGAACTTCATCTTCCCTCGGTAATCTTACCCTCACTACCTCTTCCAATCAGTTACCTCCAAAATCGGAAAACAGAAAATTCTCTCTTGGTTATTTACACTATTCTTCTTATTGTGCAAAGGCACACCTTCGGGCAACACGATCTATCTTTATTTTTACGTTTTCACCGACTTCCGCGTCTTGAACAAAGACGACCATACCTTCAACTTTTGCGATACCGTCGCCTTCTCTTCCTTTGCCTTCGATAGTAACGTCGTATACTTTGCCCTCTTCGATTGAAGAAGTGCCGTAAGATTTTCTAGACGGTTTGTACCAATCCAAAGTTTTCAACTCCTTTATTCTAATAAGAATCAAATAGAACAAGTCAAAACGAGTCCCATTAACAATTCTTAGTTGAGCTATCTTTTTCTGCTATATAAGCTTGGTGGTAATAGCGATAAAATTTTGAAACGGAATATAAGAGACCTAGCCTAATATCTCTTCCTAGGGCGGCCTCTACCTTTGGATCCGAATCCCCCTTTTCCTCTACCATAGCTTTTTCCGCTGCCGAAACCTCTATCCCGGAATGGTTTTCTTTCCATTTCATGGATTTGGTCACTGATGTTTTCATCAGTATTGATGTTTTCAATAGTCTTATCTACAACATCCATTTTCCCGTATTTACCAATATTTAGTCTTATACTGCCCCTAACAAGAGAAACGTATCCATTCTGAATGTTAATAACATCGCCTTCATGATATTGTCCTATTTGGTCATCCCAAAGAGAGAGTAAAGCACATGCAGTTTCGTCGCCGATTGTTGCCTCTGCAACTTTTTTAGTTCCACTTCTGGTATTTATTTCTCTAGTTTCTCCGATAGATAGAATTTTTGCTATAATGTTCACATTCCTAAAGTTAGGACGCACTTCATTTATTTTCACATTTTTACTTTCCATTTCCATTTTTTTACACTCCACTTCTTAAAACACAAAAAAAATAGTCTCTAGAAGAGATTTTTTTATGCTTTCGTTAGAGGAGTCTTAACAAGTATTTAAATGCTACAGTATGATGATGAAAGGATGATTGCCAAGAATATTTACCAAATCAACCTTTATCAAAGGTTGATCAAAGGAACTACCTCCTTCGAAGGTAGAACAACTCCCATACATTTTGCTTTGTTTTTTCGAGGAGTTCTAGTTGAGATGTTGAATTGCGAAGCAATTCTACCTAATGATCGACCTTTTAGAAGGTCGAGTGGGGCCGCCGAGATTTGAACTCGAGTCTCGGACTCCCTAAGCCCGAAGGATTGACCAATCTACCCTACGGCCCCATGACGTGATAACAATATTAATCTTAATCTCGGCTGCTTAAAATCTCTATCATTTTGACTTAAATATAAATTTTTTTAAATCTAATTTGTCAGACAAAACGGATTTACCAAAAATATTTTAGTAGGAGTAACTAATTAATTTATTGTATTCTGTGGTAACTTGTAGGGGATTACATGAGGATTATAATGTTCCTTTCTGGAAAGGGAGGAGTGGGGAAGACCACAGTCGCTGCTAATGTAGCGATTTCGCTGGCGAAACTCAAAAAAAAAGTCCTTATAATAGATGCAGATTGGGCAATGGCTAACTTAGACATTTTATTTGGATTGAGAAACACTCCTCATAATCTTTTAGATGTTATAGATGGAAAGGATCCTAATTTAGCAATTTATGATGGGGCATTCGGTGTAAAAATACTTCCTGCTGGTTTTACATTAGACTGGGATTGTCTACTAGGAGAAAAAATCCTAGAGGTAATAGAGAAATCATGTAAAGGATTTGATTATGTTTTAATAGATGCTCCCTCGGGAAAAGATGCTTCCTCCTTATTCTTTAAGGGATTTGAGTTTATAATAGTAACAATCCCCGAAACCTCAGCAATATCAGACGGTCTAAAGACGAAAGCGGTAGCAGATAGTTATGGCATGGAATTTTCTGGTGTTATAGTTAACAGGGCAATTAGGTCGCTGGGAGAAGTATCTCAGCCGGAAATCGAATCTGCCTTCGAATCTGAGGTTTTAGGATGGATACCAGAAGAAATTCTAATGAAACATGCTGTGGCTTTAGAAAAACCGATTAGCTCATTATTTTTGAACGATAAAGTGACGGAAAGTTTTGAAAGTATAGCGAGGAGGATAAATGACCAATCCCCATCCAAAATTGGAATAGTAATCGAAGAACTAAAAAAAGCGAAAGAAAAGAGCAAAAAATCCATAGAGAATATATCATCCAAAATTCTTGAAGAAATGCCTCCCTCAGATATAAACGTTGAAAAAGAGTTTATGAAAGACATTTCATTAAAGATTTTGGAACCCGAGGAAAAAACTATTTATTACTCAGTATTTGAAGTTGAAAAAGAGTTTATGAAAGACATTTCATTAAAGATTTTGGAACCCGAGGAAAAAAAAGAAGAAAAGATACCCTATTCGGTTTTTGAAATTGAAAAAGAAATCATAGAAGATACTTCATCAGATATGGATAAAAAAGAAGACGTTCTCAAATTAATGGGTATAAAAGAAGATTTATTCGAAACAGAACCTCCAGATCTAAAGATTCCCCACGAAGAAGGTAAAAGCGTCTCAGAAGATTTTTCAACAATAAGACAGAATAATGGATTGGAGTTTTTGGATGAAATGGGGGGAATTGATAGGGGAGTAGATCGCGTATTCGTTAAAGAAATTGTCATAGACCTAAAAAATCTAGTAGAATTAATAGACAAATACAGAAATGTTATTAAAAGAGATTACAAGATTAGTAAGGAGTACGAGGAGGTATTAAAGGAAAGAGAGAAGAAATTCAAGCCATGCTTACCCCTTAAGGAATTTGATCTGTATGCATTTCAGAAGTGGCAAACAGAAATTGAAAAGATTGAAAAATTGTCGTTAAAGGATTATAAATGGTATATAACTTTAGGAATATCTGCTTCTCTACTTATCGCCCTAATAATTTTCTCAATGGATCCGTATCTATCAGCATTATTGTTTTTGGTTTCGATTACCTTTTTAGGATCTTTTCTATATTTAGATTTAAACAGAGGCATCTCTAATCGATACAGAAGATTGAATCAAGAAATATTAGATTATCTAATAAAAATGATAAAAGAAACGAACATAAATCCAAGAGAATTTATATTGATATTGTCACACAAGGATTACAGAGGGCTGGAATATGAGAAAATAGATAAGGATTACAGGGCTATTGTGGTAAAATAACCCTAAAAGATGTTTGATTGTTATATAATTTTTAGAGGACGCCTTCTCTCACGAACTCATTTATTATTGATATGTAGTCTTTCTTGATTTTGTACATTTCTGCCTCAGAGTTATCTTTTTCGATGAAGTCTTTCGATATTAACGCGTCTAAATCGTATTTCAAATCGCTTTTGCTCAATAAAGCCTTTTCACTGATCTTATTCATATCTAGAGACTCGTATTCAAATAAGGCACGTATCATCCTTTTTTGGGTATCAGAGAGAGCGATAAAAGTCTTGAATTTTTCTTTTGCTGAAATCTCTCCCTCTTTAAAACTTTTGTAAATTTCTGCATCCTTTTTTCCGAGCTCATTTTTGAGCTCTTCTAATAATCTATCGTACCTTTTTTCCAATTGCTCTAGTTTGGTTCTATATTCATTTTCTATCTTATCTACTTCTTTCATTATGTATACACTGGTGCGATCCTTAACCTCAGTAAGTTCGTTTTCCATTCTTAGTTTTTCTGTTTGTAGTTCTTGGTTTGTAATTTCTGCTTCTTCAATTCTACTTTTCAAGGAAGAAACTTCTTCTTCTAATTTCTTATTTAATTCTTTGAGGTTTAATAATTCATCTCTTATTTTAACGCCTTCTATGAGTTTTTCGACCTTTTCTTCGTATGAAGATAACATTTTTTCGATCTTTTCCTCGTAGATGGAGACCTTCTCTTTTAACATTAAGTCTTCTTTCTCAAAATCATTCAATCTATTCTGGAGTTGTACCTTCTCCTTTTGTAAGTCGCCTACAGTTTTGTATACTTGGTCCAATTCCTCTTGTAAATCATTTTTCTTCTTTTCAAGTTCTTCTAATTTTTCTCTAAGTTCTTCCAACTCTTTTTTTCTACCGAACATAAAATCACGCATAGAAAGATTCTAACTCTTCTCCATCCTTCAATAGATCATACAAACTTTGTTCCGCTTCAATGACAGCAGCTTTTAGATTGACAGCAGCATTTTTTGCAAACATTATGATCTCGTCGATTCTTGGAGATCTATAAACACCACTTAGAAGAGCAAGTACCTCAACGTGATTGGCGTTTGGCTTTGGATAAATCCCCCTGAATACTTGATGGCCTTTCATCGTTTTCCTTAGAAAGTCTAATGCTTCAAAAATCTCACTTGCCACAAGACACTTCATAGGACCGCTTATGGCCACTATTGCCTTCAAGGCAGTCTTAACGTCTATGTCTAGATATAAGCCTTCATCAGGCTTTATTGCTTTTTCTATTAGTGGAGTTATGGATTTTACGTTGTTTAATGGTTCATTAACATAACCGATTGTTGCTATGCCACCGAACCCACTTAACGTGGCTTTTACATCGTTTCCGTCTATTATCTGCTCTCCTGACATTGATGTAAACTTCACTAAAGTATTTATCCTATTAACAATGGTTTTATTTATGTTTTCATATGCAGTCGATATATCTTCATCAGTCGATCTCAACTTCTCATTATCTATCAAAATTAATGCATCTACTGCCTTGTTCATTCCAGATAAACCTATTGCTGAGTTTATTATAGCTTGATCTCCCTCTATTGCTAGGGGGAGGACGCCAATTCCCACTACCAAACTCTCAGGAAATTCTTCTTTTATTTTTTGAGCTACGATTGGGGCTCCTCCAGAGCCTGTACCCCCTCCTAATCCCGCAGATACGAAGTATATGTCAATATCTTGAGATCCGACCTCTTTTACCTTTTTATAGACGTCCTGGATATCAGCGTTCGCCGAGTCTCTGCCTTTTAGCGGATTTGCGCCTACTCCTCTGCCTTTCGTTATTGATTTACCTATTAAGATCCTATTTTCCGTAGGGATGAAATTTAGCCAAGATAGATCTTGTCTAGCCGTATTAATAGCGAGGGAACTGTAACCGCTACTACAAAACACGTCCGCAATCTTAGTACCACAATGACCTACCCCAACCACCACAATTTTCAATACAATACCTCCAGTCTGGTAATGTCTTTTTTTTTGTATAAAATTGTTTGTCAGACAAAATTAGCCCTTAAATCAAGAAATTTATCAAAAACCATAAATATGTCTGACAACACCCATAACTAAAAAGACACCATGCTTTTTAGGAGTGCATGAAGTATGGCAAGGGCAGAAGACATAAGGGAAAAGATAACTGATTTAAGGGCGAGAATACCTGTAGCAGAGCCCATACCAGAGGAGCCAAAGAGACCTTGGGACATAAGGTTGATCGTCGGTTCTATAGTTTTTTTGGTAGTCATTGGTGCAGTAGCAACCGGTATAACTTACTTTGGATATATAAAACCCAAAAGAGAGCAGTTAAAGGATGCACAGATAGAAAAATTGAAAGAGATACAAGCATCCTTTGCAGGAATTGAAACGAGTGCTAGACGAACAGAATTGATAAATAAAGTAAGAGACGCAGGTTCAGCAGAAGAAGTTAGAGGAATAGACGTAAAAGGTCCAGCCTCTTTTGAAAAACTTAAATTTAGCAAATTAGATTTAGTAGAAAACGCATATAGAGGTCCTCTCGCTTATCATCCTGATAAAAGACGCTTTTTAGATGAAATTAATAGAGCTAGCGATATCTCAGATTTAAAGGCTATAGATGTAGAGGGTTCTGCATTAAATGCTTGGCGTATTCATCTTGAAGGTCTCATTGAGGAATCTGTAAATGAGAAAGGAAAGGTAGAGATTATCGAGAAAAACATACCTTCGGTGGTTGATAAAGACAGAGCACTGTCAATGGTGAAAGAGGCAACCTTAGAACAACTCATGGCGATAACTATAAAATATCCCGAGCCTGATGCGACTTTAGGGTTTCCTGTAGTATTAGATAGAGTAAATGCAGCATCTGGTATCTTATCAGTCGGAGACTACGTGGATGTTTTTAAGAGAGGAAAGAGCATAGATAACACTACATTGGTAACAAGACAGGCAAAGATACTTGCTATTTTCCAAGAGAGGAGTCGAGGACAAATCTCTCTCTCAGAAGAAGAGAGGAAATACGATACGGGAGGGGGTTATGAGTCTAAGGGTGTTGTAACATCCTCTTCAATATCACAAACAGGAGCATCTTCTGCATCCCTCACAACGTTACCTTGGCAGGACTACATAGGGACAGGAAGCGCTGGTTTGAAATCTAGATCAACGAGTACAACTTACAATGTAGATTTAATAGAAATAATAAAGGCCGCATCAGCAAATAAGGTAAGCGAAAGTTACATCAGGCGCATGCTAAGTGACTATGGAATGACGGTTACCGATCTCGAATACACATCCCAACTTGGAGACTTTAATATCCAATATATGGTCTTGGTAGAGATACCCAAGGAAACGATACCGGTCGTTTTACAGGCGAATGAACCGAGATCAGGCCAAGTAACTTCTTATAAAATCTACCTTTGTCCTATACCAGATCAGACAAAGATCATAGGATAGGTGAATTAATTGAAAAAGCCAAGCGTATTACTTATTATTCTTCTCTTA
>CAYFZR010000080.1:0-27771 GCA_964347835.1 uncultured archaeon | reverse complement strand
GTTTTCCTAATTTGCATGTAAGAGAGGGCTAGAACTCTCTAATCGCCATATCAGGAAGGCACTATCTGATAGAATTCAGTAATATCTATTCTGAGAATCCGCTTAAAACATCTCCTATCTTCTCACTTGCTTTTCCATCACCAAAAACATTCCTTTGCTTTCCTTTTGGCTCAAAATTTTTTACTCTGTCCATTATTTTCTCTTTATCCGTTCCAACCAAAACATTCCAACCATCCTCTATGGTCTCCACCCATTCTGTTGTCTCTCTTAAAGTAATACACGGCACACTTAGCAAGTACGCTTCTTTTTGAACTCCTCCAGAATCAGTCAAAATTTTCTTGGAATGTTTCATAAGCATCAAAAAATCCAGATATCCGACAGGCTTCATTAAGAGTACATTTTCAGAACTTTCCAATTTATTGTAGAGATTGTACTCTCTGAGATACTTGAAAGTCCTTAAATGCGCAGGAAAAACAATTTTTTCCCCAGATTCAATAAAAGATTCTACGATGTTGGTTAAATTATCTTTTTCGTCTGTATTTTCTGCTCTGTGAATCGTGGCTAGAAGGAACTTTTTCTCTTTCAATTCGAGCTCCTCTAAGATTGTTGACATTGATTCGGCTATCTGGATGTTATGAAGTAATGAGTCAAACATCACGTCTCCAACGTTGTAAACACCCTTTGTAATTCCTTCTTTTTTTAGATTAGCAACTGCTGTCTTAGTTGGAGCAAACAAAATGTCGGATGTATGATCTGTTAAAACGCGATTTATCTCTTCTGGCATACTTCTATCAAAACTTCGTAATCCAGCCTCGACATGCCCAACAGGAATATGTAATTTTACCGCTGCTAAGGCACCTGCTAGAGTAGAATTAGTATCACCATATACGAGTACGATATCAGGTTTTTTTGCAATTAAAACAGACTCTATGGCAGTCAGCATCTCGCCAGTTTGCCTTCCATGTGAGTGGGATCCAACACCCAAGTTATAATTTGGGGTTGGAATATTTAATTCATTGAAGAATATTTCTGACAGTTCTTCATCGTAGTGCTGACCAGTATGTATCAATATCTCTTCATGTTCTTTTCTCAAAAACCTTGAAACCGGCGCTGCTTTAATAAACTGGGGTCTTGCACCTACAATAGAAGCAATTTTCATTCGATAACCTCTGAAGTTTTCATATTGATTTCTATTCGAGAAGCCTTAAATCTTATCATTGTTCAATAAATTTTTATTTAGTTTATCCCATTTACTCATGTAGATAGGTAATCTCAAATCAAATCCTCGTGATAGCAATGAAAATAGCGATAATAGACTTCTACCGTGCTGATAGCGCACCTGAACAAAGGGTTATTGACATCTTGGAAACATGGGTGGAAGATAAGTTTTTGATCGTTAGAAATTCGGTAGAAAACGATCGAATCTTGGCTTTGAGCAAAAAGGAGAATGTTGAGGTATTATGCATTCCGCGAGTTGTAAATTATGGTAAATATGCTGATCTTATCTCCTTTATCACTAACACTAGGAAAATAGTAAAAACCGTAAATTCAATGAATCCTGATCTCATCATCATATCTAACCCGCGTTTGTTCTATCTAAGTCTATTTTTGAAGTCTAAAAAAATGATTTTAATGTTTAGAGATTATTGGCGCCGAAAAAATCCCCTATCATATATTGAGTATATAATGGCCAGATACTTCGTAAAGAGAGTTGACATGATTATATCTGTAACAAATAGTCTGAGAGAGAAAATCATTGATGAATTAAAGATTCCAAGTGAAAAAGTCTTTTTACTACCCAATTCATGTGATACTGATAAATTTAACCGTAGAAGTGCAAAAGAGAGCTTGAAAGAAGAGTTAAGTATACTTGATAAAAAAATTATAATTTATGTAGGCGCTTTGGACTATCTGAGAAGACTGGACAGATTCGTAGATGCTTTCTCAAGGTTGGAAGAAAATTATGCATTCTTGGTAGTTGGAGAAGGCTATGAGAAGGAATCACTTGAAAAACAATCGAGTGATTACGTTCTGAATGACAGAATAATCTTCCTCGGAAAATTGCCTCATGAAAAAGTAATAGAGCTCCTTAAAATCTCTGATGTAGCAATCAATTCATTTATCAAGACAAAAGAGTCCGAAGTATCGTTCCCAGTTAAAACAGCTGAGTATCTTTCCGCAGGACTGCCAATAATTTCTGATAACGTCGGTGAAGTAGCAAATGTCATAGAAGAAAATGAAATTGGACTAGTAATCTACTCGGCAGAACCCAAAGAAATAGCTGAAAAAATAGAATATCTACTTAAAAACGATGAAATAAGAACAAAAATGAGTCAAAATGCGATTGAATATGCCAATAAAAACCTAGATATACGAAAAAACTTAGAAAAACTTAGGACAAAACTATCGTCTCTGTTTCAGGAATAAGATTCATTATTTGCATTAGATTTTCTACCTATCTAACCTCTCAACAAGCAGGGTTTTGAAATCCTCCCTCAGTCCTTTTATCTCTTTTTCAATTCTTGGAATTCCAGAGGTATGTTCAATCATGGTATCTTGCTTTTCCAGCATTTTATCTTGTTTATCTAGCATGAGATCTTGCTTTTCTAGCATTTTGTCCTGTTTCTCGATCATTTTATCTTGTTTATCTATCATGGTATCTTGCTTCTCTATCATGGTGTTTTGTTTTTCTAGCGTCTTATCTTGTTTTTTATCTATGCTAAATAGCTTCTCTAGCTTCTCGTCAATTCTAAGTACCGCTGGAATACCTTTGTTTAACTGTTCTACTTGTAAAACATGCACGTATTCGATAATCTCCATGACATGTCCTTCATATTCATCAAAAAATATTTGTAAAACAGAAGCAAGTTCTGGATAATTTTCCTTCGCAAATCTTTTATATTCTTCTATCTTATCTTCATCTCCTTCTATATAAGTTATAACTGCTTGTTTTCCATTTTCTATAGTATTAAAAGCATTAAATCTTTCTATTCCCAACTCTAATGCTTTTTTTAGCAGGAAAAACCTGTAACCTACATCGTGAACCTTATTACCTGTGATTTTTATGGCTACAGCCAAGGGAGCACCTTAACCTTAAGTAAAGGTAAACCGTATTTATATTTTCTTAGCACCTTTGACAAAAAACAATTAGTATGCGCAACACAAATAAAGCAAGAGAAATGCCTCACAAAATGCTCGTAGAAAAATAGAAAGGGATAGAGAAATTTTAAATTTTAGAACAAAAATCTAAAAATCAACGATAAAGGAAAAAATGAAAATGAAAAAAATCTGCGTCTTCGGATTAGGATACGTCGGATTACCTACAGCGAGTATGCTTGCTACCCATGGATTCGAAGTTTTAGGTGTAGAGATAGACGAAAATATAATCGAGCGTATAAATAACGGAAACGCTCATATCGAAGAGCCTGGATTGAATACTTTAGTTAAGGCTGCTATTTTATCAAACAACCTCAAAGCATCCTCAAAACCTATACAGGCGGATGTCTTCATAATATGCGTTCCTACGCCCTTAGACTCGGAGAAAAAATCAGATTTAAGTTATGTTAAATCCGCTGCAAAATCGGCAATCCCTTACTTGATAAAAGATAACCTAGTCATTCTGGAATCTACCGTTCCTCCTAAAACTACAGAAGAAGTTTTGATACCTATACTCGAAGAATCTGGTTTAGAAATAGGTACCGAGTTATTTGTAGCTTATTGTCCCGAAAGAGTGATTCCGGGCAGAGTTATAGTAGAAATGGTTGAAAACGACAGGATAATCGGAGGAATAAATGAAAAATCTGCTTTGATGGCAAAAGAAATTTATCAAACATTTGTCGAAGGGAATATATTTTTAACCGATGCTACGACGGCAGAATTCGTGAAATTAATCGAGAATACTTATAGAGACGTTAACATAGCTTTGGCTAACGAATTTGCTAAAGTAGCAGAGAAAATCCATATTAATGTATGGAATGCAATAGAGTTAGCAAACAGGCATCCAAGAGTAAATATTCTTAAGCCAGGACCTGGCGTAGGCGGACATTGTATTCCTGTCGATCCCTGGTTTATTGTAGAGAAAGTTCCTCAGGCAGATTTGATTAAATTATCACGCAAAATAAACGAAGGCATGGTTCAACACATCTTCGATATATTAAAAGAAACCCTTGGAAAAGAAAAAAGAAATATTACGATTTTTGGAGTTGCTTATAAGGGAAACGTGGATGATACAAGAGGATCTCCAGCCAAAAGATTGATTGATCTTTTGCTTACAAAAAACTATGATGTAAGGGTATATGATCCTTTGGTGCGAAAATTCAGATACGAACTTAAGAATTTGGCTGATTCTGTCAAAGATTCGGAATGTATAGTTGTTTTAGCAGATCATGATGAATTCAAAAAAATGAGGTTGGACGAAATCTCGGAGATTGGTAAATTAATGAGGAAAAAAAATATTTTAGATGCTAGAAATTGTTTGAATCATGAAATATGGAAACTAGCAGGTTTTGATGTTAGAATATTAGGGAATGCTCGAATGCATTAAAAATCTAGACTGGTTTATTTATTCTTTAGAGCAAGTTCGTATTCCTAGGAACGCTTTTATCTTCTATACATTTATATGCCGATAAGGAAAATTGAAGGAAAATTGAGGCCTTCTTCATGATCTTCGATTCCTTTGGAAATATTTTAATGGTTGAATCGTTATATACTTGCATAGCAAGTGATGAAAGGAGACTTTAAAATGGAAAACGAAAGGATCTCACTAGTAGTTCCTGCTTATAACGAGGAATTAGGGTTGCCTAAAACTATGGAGGACATAAATCTAATGATAAAAGAAAATAAAAATTTAAATCTCGAGGTTGTTATCGTAGACGATGGCTCTACGGATAGCACCTATGAGATAGCGAGAAAAATTTCCAAAAAATATGAAGATTTCAATATAAAGGTGTTAAAACATGAAAAAAATCTCGGAAAGGTTGCCGCGATTCTCACAGGAATTAAAAATGGAGAAGGAGATATTATCGTTTTAATGGATGCTGATTATACTTATCCCGCAAAGTATATTCCAAACTTAATTAAAGAGTTAGAAAGAAGTGAATTGGTTTTAGGCTCACGATTAAGAGGAGAAGGAAAAAAAAATATTCCTCTACTTAATAGAATTGGAAACGTATTGTTATCACTTTTGATTTCTTTTTTTGGATGCGAAGAGATAAAAGATGGGCAAACAGGGTTTAGAGCTTTTAGAAAAGATATATTTCAAGATATACATGTCGATGCAAAGGGCCTAGAATACGAAACCAAGATGACCGCCAAAGCCGCTCTACTAGGATATAGGGTTAAAGAAGTGCCAATAGAGTATAGAGAAAGGGTCGGTTTGTCTAAACTTAGACCAATAAGAGACGGATATAGAATGCTTAAGGCTTTACTTTCTATTTTTATTGTAGAAACTCCTATACTCGTAAAGGTAGCATTACTTCCGAGTATATTTCTATTGATTTTTGGAATAACATTTGGTATGATTTCTTTGTATGAAAAATTTATGTATGCTGTTCTTATACACGCCTACTTCCCTCTGATATCGGCTCTCTTAATTTTATTGTCTGTGCAACTGTTTTCATCTGGCATGATATTGAACTATTTAGTTAATAAATTAAGAAGAATGGAAGAAAAGTTATTGGAATAAAAATTAATATTTTTACGATTCTCTACTTATAAATTTGAGCCAATTTCTAAAAACCATTCCACATATCTTTTTAGTCCTTCTTCAATTCCTACTTTTGGTCTCCATTTAATCAAATCGAAAGCTTTGCTTATGTCAGCGTGAGTATGTAAAACATCTCCTTTCTGTCTTTCAGAATATTTTACGAAGGCATCTCTTCCAGTTATCTCTTTCAGTAAAGAAATTACCTGATTTACTGAAATAGTTGAACCTCCTCCAATATTAATAGTCTCTCCTACGGCTCTTTCTTTTATTGCAAGCATATTAGCCTCAATTACATCTGATATGTATGTAAAATCTCTCATTTGATTACCGTCTCCAAAAACATTAATCTCTGTTCTTTCGAATATCGCACGAACAAATCTGTTAATAGCCATATCTGGTCTCTGTCTCGCTCCATAAACCGTAAAATATCTCAAAGAAACTACAGGAACATCATGGTTTTTAAAATAAAGATAACATAGATTCTCTCCTGCTAACTTCGTAACTCCATAAGGAGAGATAGGCATTGGAATTGAAGATTCTTTTAGAGGCAGATCCTTAGAATCTCCATAAACAGAGGAGGAAGATGCATAGACGAACCTTTCTATATCCTGATCTATATAAACCTCCAATAATTTTTGAGTCGCTAATATATTATTCGTGGTATAGGATTCAAAATTCTCCCCCCAAGAAGCCCTTACCCCGGGTTGAGCAGCCTGGTGGAATACGTAATCTACCTCAGGGAAATTATTAATGTCGAGAATGTCTTTTTGTATGAACTCAAATCTCTCGTCACTCCGAATATGCTTCATATTATTTTTTTTAATATCTTCGGGGTAATTATCCAGAAAGGAGTCGATGCCTGTTACAAAATATCCTTCTTCTAATAATCTCTCTGCTAAATGTGATCCTATAAAGCCAGCGCATCCTGTTACCAAAGCCTTCATCTTACCAACCATTAAAGAGTTAAGTTCAAATTGATAAATAATATTTTTTGTTAGTTTCTCGGATCGGTTTCTTCCAAAATAGCATATAAATTTCTTTTCAAAGGAACGCATTAATATAGTTGTTTAACACCTTTTAAAAATGATCGTATGAGGGGAGACGTTGGTTTTACGCATGGAATAGAAAAAGAGATTCAAATAGTAAACAAAGATGGTACGTTGGAACAGGATAAAGAGGGTAAAGCCATCAAAGATTTTGAAAATATCATGAAATACGTTCCTGATGAGTATAAAAAAGTCAGAAATCTTCCAGGAAGTAAGAAAAAAGAAGGATATAGGCAAATATGGCGAGATCAGGGCTGGCCAACTCAGTTGGAGATTTCTACAAGACCTTGTTTTGATTTTGTCTCTCTTAGAAGCGATCTCGAAAACGTATCTACCATTATCAGCAGGGCATCCGAAAAAATAGGTCTTTCATTGGTAGCGAGCGGGGCGAATCCTCTATCTGAGCCTGAAGTTGGAGAATACTTCGGAGAACACCATCATATAGGCATAGCAAGTGATGAGGAGAAGATATACGTGTATAATATGTTGAGATCTTTTACTGGAGAACTTATTGCTCTTACCGTTAATTCTCCAGTAAAAAAAGGAAGGGTCTATGCACAAAAAAGTTACAGAATAGGTAACAATCCAGCAGTGGGCCCTCCCCAAGGAGTTCCCTACCTCAGAGAATTAACAGAAGAGGAATTCGGCGCAGATCCCAGACAATTAGATATTACTCCCTTTTCTAACTATCCTACGGTAGAAATAAGGTTCTTTGATGTTCAAATGTCAGTTTGCAGGAGCATTGGTTTGGCGATAATATTACAGGCCTTGGCTCTCAAGGCGAGAAGATACCTATATAAACACAGGGAGATACCCGAGATTTCTCAAGAAGTAATAGAACATAATAGAACTTATGGAATTAGAGCGGGCTTAGATGCTGTATTCAGATCGGATAAAGATATCGAAAACAGTTTTGCCTACCATGGAAAAGGTATAGCCAGATTGAGGGCGAGAGAAGCTTTACATTATATGCTTGAGTTCATAAGACCAGAGATAGGAGAGTTAACAAAAAATCTATCACAAGATATGATTAAAAAGTCTTTAAACCCTATATTTGCGAGTGTTTACACTAATAATTCAACAAAAGATGTGAGGCATCAGCAGGGAGGTACATTAGCAGACTGGCAACTCTCTCTCTTAAATATCGGAGTAGATCATTTGATTAAAGAATTAGCAAATTGGACTTCAAAATCCTCTAAATTTGGAGTAGATCCGCTTTTAGTAGATAAAGATCCATCTAAAATACTGTTGGAATATTTAGGTGTAGCAAAGAAAGAACTCAAATTACAACCCGTAAAGTTACTCACTCCAAAGGAGGTAAAATCCACAAAGGTAAAGAGAGTATATGAAGGAATCGTAGTTGAGCCCCCCAAGGGAGGGCCCATCAAGATTTTCGATATCAGACCCTATCGCTGGACGCTTCGGGTAACCAGGATAAGGCAACTGACTTAACTTATTCCAATTTTTCCTCTTCTACTTCGATTTCCTCTTCTTCTATTTCCTCCTCTTCTATCTCTTCTTCTTCTAACTCGACCTCTTCTACGACTTCAGGCTCGGCTTCTTCTTCTATTTCTTCTTCAACTGGGACCTCTACTTCTTCTACTGGGACTTCTTCTTTAACGACCTCTGGTACTCCTGGCCCTATAGTTATTGTGATTCTTTCTCCCATATCTTTGAAAAGCTTTCTAAGTTCTTCAGCATCGGTACCAACGTACATGGCGCTGTTTGTAAGCTCAGAGATTTTTTGTAGCAATGGGATATCCACTTTTCTGGTTGCCTTAATATCTATACTACCGTCTTCTTTTCGTTTTATGTCGCCTATTGCAACGGTATAGATGAATATTCCCTGTTGTTGCGCCTTCTTTACGGCATCTAGTGGATGAACTTCACTACCATACTCAACGCCATCTGTAATAAGCACCATGGATTTAAAGGAATCCTCCTTACCTTCTCTGTCAAATATATCTGTTCCCGCTACTATTGCGTCTCCCATGGCAGTTAATCCACCTAGACCCTCTTCCTTTGCGTTTAATAAATAGTCTTTTAACATCGGAAGAGTTTCTTCGGTGACTCTAAACAGCATCTTGTTTTCTGTATCTCTTATTGCTATAGGCTTGTCAGCATAGAGTACGAATCCAACATGGTCTATTTTTCCTTGAATAGCCTTTGATTCAACAAATTGCTCCGCTGCTGCGATAGCGGCGTCCAATCTATTTTCGATGCCCCTTGTAATATCTTTGTAGTCATCGGTTATCATACTCGTAGAGAAATCTATACAGATCACCGTATCCGCTAACTCAGGTTGTGTCGTTACCAAGAACTCTGTCTCAGGAAGGGGTACTGCGATTGCATCACCACAATCCGGCTCTGTACTATCTAACTGTATCTTGATATCCTCCGGGAGTATTACGAATTGGTTCTTCAGGAAAGGTCTCTCCTTCATTATGTCGTAGAAAGATGGAAGCATATTTACCTTTTTTCCGTCCAAGGCTGTAGCAGTAGATATATGTCCCCTCTCAATCTCAACGATTTCTTCGGCTTTGTATACTTGTACTTCGTCTCCTTCGTCTAGCAACCCAAGCATGTCCAAAACATCAGCGCCTAATCCAATTTCTTTTTCAGAGACGTCTCCAGTCTTCGCAATGTATACTGCTTTTCCTCCTGGAGATTCAGCAATTATGTAATCTCCTTCACTTACTCCTAGATCTTCTATGTCGGCCTCATTGAGATAAGCCTCAGGTCTATACAATAGTTCCCTAAATATCTTTACATTAAAAATTTTCAATCTCTCACCTCCTTCAATTTTCATAAACTACCCGTTTTATGGTATACTCTTTATTTAAGACATCTGCGATTTGCTGAGCCACTTTTACAAAGGTTTCTGTAAGAGATTCTGTTTGTTTGGTCGGTTTATAGGATAATGCACAGTCTTTTATGACAACAACACTATTTTCTTCAACAATCTCACTAGATCTTATCATATCTTCTTTCATACGAACAGCAGGAACGAATACATATAATTTTCTCTCTTTTTCCTTTGTTATAATGCTTACAGGCAAATCAAAGTTCTTATCTGTTGCATACAGATATAAGTCATTAGAAAAATTGTGATTTTCTTTGTCAATTGGATTTATTAACGGCTCAACACGCCCTAATGCGTTATAAATGAGACTAGTCCATTTTCTTTTTATAAGATGAGCGGGATCTCTATCTAACGAGTTAATTACGGCAACAGTTCCTACAAAGTTATTCTCCAAGTTACTGATTTCTTTTTTTGACTTGGCGATCATTTGTTTTGTGTAACCTTCTCTGATGACAAGATTGGCAATATTTTCGCCAAGAATCTTCTTTTTATCTTCTTCAGATAAAATATCAGTCTCTTGGATAAAATTTTTGGTTGAAATAATATTTTTCGCCACTCCGTATGGCAAATCTGTTCCGTAAAGTACATTGGTAGGTGGAACTTGCTCTATAATAGTTTTTACAAATTCAATCCTATTTATAGAGAGTTCCAAATAAATAATATCAGGGAACTTCAATGCAAGATCAATAGCCTTTTTAGTTCCGATTCCCTGCGAAAACGAATGGCCTAGTACAATATTGGCCCCCGGGACGTTTTCTTCTACAACATGAAGTAAAGATTCAAAATCATCTGGCATGTAACGTTGTTCTCCATTTACTCCGTAGTTTACTTCCGAGTGGAATAAAACAGGGATACTCAACAAGCGAGCGTTTAGTATTAAGTGAAGAACTTCTTTGCTGTCCACCCTAAAATTTTGCATTCTAGGATGTATTTTAACGCCCTTTAGGTTTAGGGATTTTATACACCTGTACAACTCTTCTATTGCGTTGGCGTGCATTGGATCTATTCTACAAAAACCGATGAACTTATCTTGGAACATAGAAATCTCCATAGCAAGTCTGTCATTTGCCTCTCTAAAACACGAACCACCATCTATTTCGTTCATGGGAAATACTACAGCCCTATCGATTTCGAAACTCTTTAATGCAAAGGATAGACTCTTTGCTGTCATTTGCGAACCGTCTTTATCATGACCTATGTGAGTATGGGCATCTATAATCATTTGATTAGTCTCTCCAACAACAGATTAAGAGGTTTTGAGCCTTCTACAGGCAAATATGGCAACTTTAATTCGACTAAGTCACTTCCATCGTAGAAAAATACGTTCATCTCTTCTATTATACTCCTGAGAGGGGATGAATTGAGTATTAAATCTATAATTTCCTTTGTCTCTTCTAATTTTTCTTTAGATATATCACATACTAAATAGATTTTCAATTTCCTATATTCGCCAGATACAGTTCTATAGGATGTTTTTTCAGTGACTTTTGCAACTTCAAGTTGTATGTTTTCTTGCCAGAGTTCCTGAACAAACGCATGAATATCAAGGATGGAAATCTTTTCTCCTTCTTTTAGCACCTTATTATATAATGCTTTCTTATAGGACTCTAAATCTTTAAATTTATTTAAATCCGAATCTTTTTCTATTTTTAAGATCAGTTCACTCGCTATTGGTATATCTACCATTGGATATATTTCCAGAAAATCTCCTTCTAATACTGACGCAGAATCAGCGATATCTAATCCTAATATAACCTCATTAGCCTCTAGATCTTCATTTAATTCAATGATCGCAACAGTCTCGGTGAATCCATGGACTAATACGCTCTCTCCCTCAGAAGATTCTAGAACCAAGATACTCTCCTTATTTAGCATTATTTTACCATTAATCTTTTCATCGAGGATTTTTTTAACTAAAAATTCCATCTCTGTACCTCTATGTAGCACGAATCTTGAGAGTTTGAGCGAATTCCTTCCAAAGCATTCTTAACTCTTCAGGAGTTGCCTTATAGACACTTCCTCCAGTTGTTTCAGCCAAAATCTTGAGGAAATCTATATCCGCGTCGCCAACTCCTACTCCAAAAAGTATTATACCGTAATCCTTCGCTAGAGTCGCTACCTTATCTACATCCGTAACATCGTAGTTTTTACTGGCGTTTTCATATCCGTCTGTCAGCAAAATTATTTCTTTTATATTTTCACCCTGGGATTTTTTTAGCATATCTATCGCATATGCAGTAGCATCCAACAAAGCAGTAATTCCTTCAGGCTTAATTCCCTTTATTTTTTCCTCGAAGAACTCCATCCTGTCTATATGTGCTGGAGTCATGGGTATGAGTTCTTCTACTTCTGTACTGTACGTAACAACTCCTATATGCTGGACTAATCTTGCTGCACTTACCTTTGTCTTAAAGAATTCTACTGCAGCCAGTTTAGCCTCTTCAATTCTCTTACCTTCCATACTATTTGATTTGTCTATGACGAGTACAACATCCGATCCTATGTATCCTGCTACGAGTGATATGTTTACCTCGATCCCTGTATCATCAGTTACTATTCCTACAATATTATTACCCAGGGTAGGGCCTGATTTTTCAACCTGAATGTTGATATCTTCCTGTACAATTAATATCTGATCTTTAATCAGAGGTCTTTCAGAAAGAATTTTTTTCAGTAATCCCCTGCGAGTAAATGCATTTATCTTATCCACATCTATTCCGCTTCCACCGGGTCTAATAAGAAGATCTTTCAATTCTATAACTTTCTCAGGAACCTCAATAACTACCTCATCAGCCTCCATTATTCCTAGAGCGTCCTGTAAATCTGTACCTAATAACACTTCTCCTTCGTGTGCTTGAATTTCAGTATAGGGGTCTGGATCTTTAGAAGCAGCAATTGCCGCACTTGAGTATAGGGGCGTCTTTAGGATTATTGGTTTCATCTCCTCGATATTAAGCCCCGCCATATCCTCCCTGTTCATAACTACCGTCTGATCCCTTTTTATGCCTCTATCACCAACAACAAACGTTTCCAATTTCAACCCCATTTTTAATGTGTTCTGCTACTTAAATACCTTTATGGATGATGAATGAAAATAACAAAAGAAGCGAGAAAAATCTCGTAATACGCAAATGGTTGATAATTTCATGATATATCATTATATATAGACAGACCCGTGCAAAAAAGTGAAATAATATAGATACGATTACTTTTACAAAATATTTAAAAGCGGTGATAAACATGAGTTGGGAGGAAATCTTTTCAGATGGGATGAAGACGAGCGAAGGAGTAGAAATAAGGGTCAGTGTTGCCGAAAATCCCAAGGCTGGCATCGTTCTTGGAGTCAGAAAGTGGGTTCGTAGAGGGGATGCAATGATACCTACGAGGGATGGCGCTGCGTTTCCTGCTAGCAAAGAGACGGTAGATTTGTTAATTGAAATATTACAGAAAACGAAGGAATTCTTGCCTGATTAGGTATTATTTAAAAATTTATAACTACTCAACTTAAAAATAAATTCTATATAATTGTGAAATGGTGAGGCAAGAACTGATCTTTTATGGCGATGACTCGATAAGCGTAAAGTTTCCGGATCGAGTTAGAGTTCTATATCCACCAGAACCTCTGACCGCCATAACGGATGCAAAAAAAGTATTGGAGAAAGCCATTAAGTTTCCAATTGAGAGTGACCCTTTGGAAAAGATGGTCTCACCTAAAGACTGTGTAGCAATAGCCTTCGATGATCCTTCCCTACCATTACCGCCCATGAAGAATGCCCTCAGAGGACATGCAATCGATATCGTAATTGAAGAATTGAGCAGAGCTGGTGTTAAACGAGATTCGATCCTTTTAATCTGTGCAAACGGGTTACACAGGAAATGGAGCCTGAAAGAACTAAAAAGCATCTTGGGACCGAGAATTATCCGGGCTTTTGCTCCCAAAAGGCTTTTTTGTCATGATGCCGAAGACGCGGAAAACATCATTTCTTTGGGTAAAACTAAAAGAGGACAAGAAGTGGAAATCAATAGGCTCGCAGTAGAGTCAGACCTTCTTGTTTACATAAATATCACTTGGACAAGCATGAATGGTGGCTGGAAATCCATAGCCGTTGGTTTGGGAACCTATAATAGTATTAGGAATCATCACGATCCCAAAACCTTAGAAAAAAGCGTTTTGATGGATCCAAACAATTCATTACTTCACAAATCGATTGAAGAGATGGGAAAACTTATCAAGAATGCCGTACCTATCTTCACCATCGAGATTGTATTGAACAACGACATTTGGCCACCGTATTTAAAATTCTTATCAGCTAACAATAAGAAATTAGGAGAAGAAGGCAAATCGTATATAAAGACTAAGACATGGTCATTATTGCCTCAAAAATTGAAGGAGAAGGCAAGAAATTTCTTAAGAAGTAATTACGGGCTAATAACTGTCAACGCTGGTGAAGTAGAAGCGGTTCATGATAAAACGCTCGAAGAACTGCACAAGCAACAAAATATAAAGGTAAAAGGGCAAACAGATGTTCTTGTAATAGGACTCCCTAATATTAGCCCTTATAGTGTTTTTTCGACTTTTAATCCTGTTCTACTTATGAATCAAGCATTAGGTTATGCTTACAATCTTTATCAAAAAAAGCCTTTAGTAAGAGAAGGTGGGACACTAATTGTATCAAATCCTTGCTACAAAAATTTCAGCAAAATTCATCATCCCTCTTATATAGAGTTCTTTGATAAGGTCTTGCCAGAGACCAAGGATCCATATGAAATTAAAAAGGAATATGAGGAGGATTTTGCCCATAGAAATGAATACATAGATAAATACAGGAATAACTATGCATTTCATGGAGTACATCCTTTATACGCTTGGTATTGGGGGGCTAGAGCTTTAAAAAATCTAGGAAAAGTCATAATTGCAGGAGCAAAGGAGCCTTGGGTTGTAAGGAGAATGGGATTTGATAATAGTAAATCCATTGAAGAGGCGATTAATAAAGCAGAAGAGTTGCATGGAAAAGATTGCACCATTACTTACCAACGCATGCCTCCAATTTTTGTATGTGAAGTTGATTAAATTTTATGCTTTTTTAGGTCAATTATTTCGTAATTCCTAGTTGAGATGTTGAATTCGCGTTAGCGAATTCTACCTAATGATCGACCTTTTAGAAGGTCGTGGTGGTACCTCCTTCGGAGGTAGAGCAACTCCCATACATTTTGCTTTGTTTTTTCAAGGAGTTCTAGTTGAGATGTTGAATTGCGGAGCAATTCGACCTGATGATCGACCTTTCAGAAGGTCGATCTCAACAAGTTTAAATTATTTCATATTTTCTATATCTGCATGAGAGCCTACGTCGAGAGCTACGGATGTACCATGAACAGGGGAGATGCAGATATTATAAAGGGCATTCTATCAAAGAATGGCTATTCTTTAGTAGATTCTTTAAGCGAGGCTGATATAATAGTAATAAACACATGCACGGTAAAAGGGCCTACCGAGAAAAAGATGGTGAAAAGAATTAAAGAACTCAAAGAAGCGAATAAAAAACTTATTGTAAGCGGTTGCATGAGCGTTGCTCAACCCGAACTTGTAAAGCAGATTGATTCTAAGGCTATTCTTATAGGGCCGAAGAGCGTGGATAAGATTGTATTGGCAATAGAAAAAAATTCTGATTTTTTGGATGAAAAACATCCTAACAAAATTGATTTGCCTACAATAGAGAATTCTAAGATAATACAAATCTCCGAAGGCTGTTTGGGAAGTTGCTCTTACTGTATAGTAAAAAAGGCAAGAGGTCAATTAAAGAGTTTCCCTCTTGAAAGTATAATAAAGAGGTTAAAAGAATGCGTAGAAAGAGGTAGAAAGGAGATATTCCTCACCGCTTTGGATACGTCTGCATATGGTTATGACTTAGGCATAAATTTAGCAGATCTTTTATTTGAGATCGGTGAGATAGATGGCGAATTTTGGGTTAGAGTAGGGATGATGAATCCATCTAATGCCTTAGATTTTATAGATGAATTGATAGATGCTTTTAAATCAGAAAAAATTTACAAATTCTTACATTTACCAGTACAGAGTGGAGACAACGAGATTTTGGAGAAGATGGACAGAAAATATGCTGTAGGGGATTTCAAATACATAGTGGATGAGTTTAGAAGTAAAATTCCTTATTTAAATCTATCAACAGATGTGATCGTGGGATTTCCTACCGAGACGGAAGAGCAATTTCAGAATACATATAGACTAATTGAGGAAGTAGAACCTGATATATTGAACATAACGAGGTTCTCACCGAGACCCTACACAAATGCACGCAAGATGGAACAGATACCTGATTGGATAAAAAAGAATAGATCTAGAAAAATAAATAAATTGAGAGCTCGAATCTCTCTCGAGAAGAATAAAATATGGATTGGAAAGAGATTAAAGGCTCTTATATCCGAAGAAGGTAAAAAAGATGATTTTATCGCGAGAACTTTCTCGTACAAACCCGTTATAGTCTCAAAAGATGGAAAGAAATTCAACGAGTTTACAGAGATAAATATTACGGACGCGAGGGAAAATTACCTTTTGGGTTCATAGACAGAGCCACTCAAATATAGCAGAACCTATCCAATGAACTAAGAAACTGGGAAGGATGGAATCTTCTTTGTAGTCCAAGTATCCAAATATTAGACCGGCAAAAAAAGAGTAAGGTACTTCTAAACTTGGTTTTCCAACGTGAACAACAGTATAAGGTATACTCTGCAAAAGAATGCTCCATCTTCCTATATCCTCTTTTAATGGAAGCATTAAAAATCCCCTGTAAAAAAACTCTGTACAGAACATCAAGATAGCAATCTTTAATTGATATAATAAGAAATTAGATGTTGCTTCCTCATTCCAAATTGGGTAGTAAATATTGAATTCCTGTATCTTCGACGCATAAAATGAAATAGGAAGGGAAATAAGTAGTAGAAGAAGAACATAGAATAAACTTCTCTTACTCATTAGAGTAAAGCCTAAATTACGTAAATTTTTCTCCATAAAAAAGTATAATATTAAAGGCGTAAAAAAGAATAAGAAAATCTCTTTTAATAAATTTTCATTCAGTGAAAAGATCTCAATTCTTCTATCTAAAATATTTAAAATAATAACAGATAAAAATATTATGATAAAAGTCTCTTTTTTCATTTTACCTTTCTTCAGTGTTTTTTTGAAACTATGAGAAGAAAACGAATCAGCAACCTGTTGGTTCTATATTACGCTCTTCAGACCAGAGCATAATTAAATTTCTATCTTCTAATTTTTTCAGTACATCATATAAAAAATCGGGATCTAAATCTGTTCTTACCGAAAGTTCTAAGAGAGATATCGCCTCTTCGTTAGAACTAGGGATGTGAGCATATACCCTGCCTTCAACTCCACCTAATTTTACCTTCTTTTTAATTTTTAACTTCCTGGGTATTAATACAGCTTCAACAGGATCTCCTATCCTTTCCGTACCTTCAAACTTCTCAACACAATATATTTTTCCTATGTCCATTCTATATCACTTGAATCTAAGATTTTTCCGTTTAAAATCTCTTCTATTTGTTTAAGGGCCCATTCATGGTCTTCTTTATTCAATCCTGCGATACAGTCTCTTGGAACAACTATACTATATCCACGATTAGCCGCGTCACTCGAAGTATACAATACACATATGTTTGTGACAACTCCTGTAATTATTAACTCATCTACGCTGAGTTCCCTCAAAATTAAGTCTAAATCAGTGCCGAAAAATCCGCTATATTTCCTTTTACGCACGATGTAATCATTTTTTTCCGGTTTGAGTTCATCTATAACTTCTGATCCTTCTGTACCACTTACACAGTGCTTGGGCCATATATTAAATTCAGGGTCATCCTCCCTGTGGCTATCGCTTATGTATAATATTGGCGTTTTTGTTTCTCTAGCCCTTGTTATTAAATTTTTTATTGGTATAATAATATTTCTCGATTCTGGGACTTCTAGTGGAGCATTTTCTTTAACAAAGTCTTTTAACATATCTATAATTAGTAATGCCTTCATAAACATCCCAAAGTTAAGTCGTGGTAGGTATTTAAGTATTTGTCGCGTATCAAGATTTAAGTGAACCTTAAAAGTAGGAATTCTAAAAGTATGCCTGATAGTAAAATGATCCAAAATACGGGGTGGGTAAATATAAGGTTAAATCTCATCTTCCATGTTATGTTGGGGGTTAGATACTTGTTTAATTCGATCTCTACTTCTCTAATGAGATCAAGGTTATCGAATTGGGGATTGCTCTTTATCAGTTCAAAATTTCTGGTAATTTCCATTCTTCTTCGAACTGGGATGTTTCTCTGAACTTTTCTGAACTTATCCTCCAAGTCCACTATTAGATTATCGCTAGACTCCATAACCATCTTCTCTAATCTAAATCATCTTACTTTATGTATTAAACAATTATTTGATATGTAAATCCTCTTTAATATATTTTTTTGTTCTGAAACTTTGGATATGATTTTTGTATAAGTTTATAGAAACAAAAATTAATGGATGTTCTTTTGGTGACAGTTGGTAAGGTAGTAGATGAAATATTGTACCTAATAACAGATGAGATAGAGGAGATTTTCAAGGGAATTGTTACGTTAAAAGTATCCGATACTTCTCTACCAATTCCTGAACAGTCATGGAACAAAAATAGAGGACAATACAAGTCAGATATAATTTTAGAAGAAATTGATAAACTTGGGAAGGATATGGGAATCATTTTGGTAGGAATCACTTCGGAAGATCTTTTTGTGCCAGGACTGAACTTCGTGTTCGGACAGGCAAAGATACACGGAAATGCATGTATAGTTTCCCTACATAGATTAAGACCTGAGTTTTATAGATCTAATGCGAATAGAGAATTACTAAAGATCAGATTAAAAAAAGAAGTTATTCACGAGTTAGGTCACGTACTTGGATTGCCACACTGCGGAGATAGAAGTTGTGTAATGTCATTTTCAAACAGTATTAAGGATGTGGATTACAAAAGAGACGAATTCTGTAACATTTGTTGGAGGAAGTTTGAATGAAGATCAGACCTATGTCCCATTCAGACTTTAGCAGAGTAATAGAGATAGAAAAAGCCTCATTTAAAGATCCATGGTCGCATATTGGTTTTTTGGATTTATTTCATTACAATCCGAAGGGATTCATTGTAGTGGAAATCCGAGATGCAATTGTAGCATACGCTATCTATGTTCTAGAAACTAAAGAAATAGGTCATCTCCTGTCCATTGCTGTCGATCCCAACTGGAGAAGGAGAAAAATAGGTATTTCTCTGATGAATTTCATTATTGACGATCTAAAGAAGAAAGGAGTAAAATATATTAAATTAGAGGTCAGAGAAGGAAATATCGCTGCAATAAACATGTACAAATCGTTAGGTTTTTTAGAAATAGAAACTTTACGTTTTTACTATAGCGATGGTGAAAACGCACTTTTGATGGTAAAGGAGATAAGTGGAGAATAAATCGCAGCGTGGCTCGTTCCATGCAGCGTGGCTCGCTGCACCCGCAACGAACTTTTAAAAAAAGTTCGATCAAAAGCAACGTGGCTCGTTGCATCCGCAATATTATAAAAATTATCTTATCACTGATAGAAGAGAGCTGTTTCTACATATATGGGGGTTTAGAAAGGGGGTGATAAGGTAAGATAGGATAATTTCAGTATAAAATGTATTATTACCCACTTCTAATTTCAGTATAAAATGCAATAAATCCCCCTTCTAGATGGGTGTTTTATTTCAATCAACTTACCCTTAACAAGGGAGGATAGAGGATTGGACATGGTGAGGGTAGGTAAGAATTGCGATTTTCAATATATTTTTGGAATCCACCTTGCCACTCGCTTCTTATAATCCACATATTCCTGTCCTAGTATTCTTTCGAGATCTCTTTCTTCATGGGTTGCTAATTTATTATAAAGAAAAAAAATAACGATCACTGGAATGAAGGAAATTAGTGACATTGTTAAAAATAAAAAACTGGAGTATAATAAAAGAGTTCCAAGATACATTGGATGTCTTACATAAGCATATACACCGGTTTTTATGAGGGATGTTGGCTCTTTTCTACCAAATACAGCATCATGTGATGCTTTAATGAGATATAAAGCGACAATGAATGTAATAAAGAACAAACCTAATCGTATGGGTAATACAATAGGACGAGTAAATTCCTCGAAGAATTTAAAAACGAAAGAGTCTAAACTCAAAACAATTAGAAATATTATAGGCGAGCCAAGCTGTATCAAATGGCTATATGGGTGTTCTTTTCCAATACCATGTTGACGTTCTGAATTCATGTTTAAACCACGGTATTTTATGTTTATTTAAATGATTATATTTGAAGCAGGAAGGCATTATATCCTCCCTTCTCATACACAATAACTTAGCATAAAGTAATAGCAAGATTTATATATAACTTCTAACGCAGAATTATTGATAAAGTTTAACACTCATGAGGTGATGTAAATGCCTTGGAGAAAGAGGAGAAGAGATAGAAGAGATATATTCGATATGTTTGGTCCATTTGGAGACACTTTCAAAGAAATAGAAGAAATGATGGATCGGATGTTTAGAACTCTAGAAGAAGAAGAGAAAAGATTTGAAAAGATGCCTCTTGTTTACGGTTTTTCATTCACTATAGGACCGGATGGAGAACCCGTGATTCAAAGGTTTGGAAATGTCCAACCTATGGGTAGAGAATATGTAGATACGAATGTCAGAGAACCTTTTGCAGACGTAATAGAAGATAAAGAGAAGAAAGAAATCATAATAACGGTTGAAATGCCTGGCATTGAAAAAGAGGACATAAAGATAGAAGGTCGAGAGAATGGTATAGTAATAAAGGCAGAAGGTAAAAGCAGAAACTACCACAAAGACATACCACTGGATAAAGAGGTAGAAATTGACCAAACGAAAGCTACATACAAAAATGGTATCCTTGAGGTAAGAGCTAAACTAAAGAAGGTTGAAGAGACAAAATCTAAAGAAATTAAGGTAGATTGATCAAAATGGAGACATTAAGAGTTGTCGAAGCAAAACCTGGAGACGTTGGAAGAGGTCTGGCTAGAATAGACCCAATTGTCGCGGATAGATTAGGCATTACAACTGGTGACATCTTAGAAATCACAGGAAAGAAGCGTACAGTTGCAATATCGTGGCCCGGCTACCCTGAAGATGCTGGAAGAAGTACGATAAGAATAGATGGCGCCATAAGAAGAAACGCTGATGTTAGAATAGATGACAAAGTTGAAGTAGAAAAGATAGAAGGAGAAGATGCTCAAGAAGTCACTCTTGCTCCCACCGAACTTTTGCGTATAATGGATGGAGAAGCGTATCTTTCAAGGTTGCTCGAAAATCGACCAATTTCCCTTGGAGACTATGTAGAACTCAATGTTATGGGAAGAAGAATTGACCTAGTTGTAACAGGTTATAGACCTAAGGCAGATGCTGTGATCGTAAGATATCATACTAGGGTAACGGTAAGCGAAAAACCTGTCAAAGAAGTAAAAGAAGTTCCAAGAGTAAGATATGAAGACATTGGAGGTCTAAAAGAAGAGATAAGAAAAGTAAGAGAGATGATAGAACTTCCTTTGAGACATCCAGAAGTTTTCGAGCGTTTAGGCATTGAGCCTCCTAAAGGTGTTCTTCTACATGGTGCTCCAGGAACTGGAAAAACTCTTTTGGCAAAAGCAGTTGCAAACGAGAGTAACGCTAACTTCGTTTCAATAAGCGGTCCTGAAGTAATGAGCAAATTCTACGGGGAGAGTGAAGAAAGAATTAGAGAATTGTTTAAACAAGCAGAAGAAAGTGCCCCAAGTATAATATTCATAGATGAAATAGATTCTATTGCACCAAAAAGAGAGGAAGTCACAGGAGAAGTTGAAAGAAGGGTCGTAGCACAATTACTTGCATTAATGGACGGTATGGAGGCAAGAGGAAAAGTAATAGTTATAGGCGCCACAAACAGAGTAAACGCCATAGATCCTGCTCTAAGAAGACCAGGCAGATTTGACAGAGAAATAGAATTGGGTATACCAGACAAAGATGCTAGACTAGAGACACTACAAATACATACAAGAGGCATGCCCTTGGATGAAAGCGTAGACCTTAAATATCTCGCAAATATCACTCATGGCTTTGTGGGAGCGGATCTCTCTGCATTATCTAAAGAAGCGGGTATGAGGGCATTAAGAAGAGTATTACCCAATATCGACCTTGAGGCAGAGCAAATACCTGCAGACATATTAAATCAACTAGTAGTTACTCAGGAAGACTTCTTAGATGCTCTAAGGGAAATAGAACCATCTGCACTCCGTGAAGTATTCATAGAAACTCCAGACGTATCATGGGACGATATAGGTGGTTTAGAGAGTGCCAAAGAAAGCCTGAAAGAGGCGGTAGAATGGCCTCTTAGATATCCAGACTTATTCAAACATATGAACGCGAAGCCTCCAAAAGGAGTGCTCTTATTCGGACCTCCAGGCACAGGGAAGACTTTACTCGCTAAGGCTGTTGCTAAAGAAAGTGAAGCTAACTTCATATCAGTAAAGGGTCCGGAATTCTTGAGCAAATGGGTCGGAGAATCCGAGAAAGCGGTTAGAGAGATGTTCAGAAAGGCTAGACAAGCAGCGCCATGCATAGTGTTCTTCGATGAGATAGATTCCATCACCCCAACCCGTGGACTAGGGTTTGATTCTCACGTAACTGAGAGAGTGATTAGCCAAATTCTAACCGAGTTGGATGGTCTGGAAGAGTTAAGAGATGTTGTAATCATCGCCGCGACGAATAGACCAGATATAATTGATACTGCTCTACTAAGACCAGGCAGATTTGACAGGTTGGTCTACATTACTCCACCAGATCCAGAAGCAAGAAAGAAGATCTTCGAAATACACTTAAAAGACAAGCCTATCGCTGAAGATATCTCTATAGATAGACTTGTCAAGAAGACAGAAGGATACACAGGCGCTGATATAGCAGCCGTATGCAATGAGGCTGTCATGTCAGCCATAAGAGAAGCGATTGGAGAAGGAAAAGCAGAAAATCCAGATGAGACAAAGGTTGCCGCAAGACATATGGATATGGCTTTGGAAAAGGTCAAAGGAATTTCTAAGACGGATCTAGATAAGTACTGCACAATATGCGAAACTTTTGATAAAGGTTCTATCATAGATAGAGAACGAGAAAGAGAGAGAGGAAAAGAGTACGTCTAATAGAAAATTATTTTATTAACGGTATTAAATGAACCGTTCTCTACCCTATTTTTTTATAGGGGGATGAAGAGCTTAGAATTCGTTTTTTGATTTAATAAGAAGCAAAAAATATCTAGTTATATGTAAAAATTTATTATCTAAAAAGAATTAGTAATTAGCCCTTTGTTTCATAGCACCTTAACACGATATATTATTACAAAATACTAATAGAAAATGATTATTTTAGAGATAAAAATAATCTCCCAGGAATTTCACAGAAAGATTAAATAGTAGGAAGTGGGATGCCTTGTACATATGGATGATATAGACATACAAAGAAAGATCGTAGAAATATTGAGATATCTTAGTGACAAGAAAGATCCTGTTGGAGCAAGAATAATAGCAAGAGAGCTGAAAGAATCAGGATATAACATAGGAGAAAGAGCTGTTCGATATTATTTGAAGATCATGGATGAAAGAGGGCTAACGAAGAAACACGGCCAAATAGGAAGAAAAATAACCGAAAAAGGTATAGAAGAGTTGGAAGATGCACTGATACAAGATAGACTGGGATTTATCATAACTAAGATAGAGACCATAGCATATAATGTAACCTACGATCCTATTGAAGACAAAGGAACGGTTGCCAGCAATATAAGTTTTGTAGAGAAAAAATATCTCGAAGAGACATTGGAAATAATGAAAAATGTATATGATGCACGTTTATCGATAAGTCCGCATGTTTTGGTGGTAGAAGAAGGAGAGACCTTAGGCGGATACGAAGTACCGAAAGATATGGCAGTAATAGCAACTGTATGCAGTATAACATTCGATGGAGTACTTTTTAAGGCCGGAATACCCGTTGAGCCAAAGTTTGGTGGAGTAGTCCAATTTTTAAACCATAATCCTTATAGATTCTCAGACGTGATATCCTATCACGGTTCTTCTTTAGAACCCCTTGAGGTATTTATGACCAAGAAGATAACATCAATAGATGAAGTAATAGAAACAGGAAATGGCAAAATTTTGGCTAATTTTAGAGAAATACCGATGATTGCCAAAGAAAAAGCAGAAAAAATATTCGAAACAATGGAAAAAAGAGGTTTCACAGGGTTATTGAAATTTGGAAAGCCAAATCAACCCTTGCTTGGAATGCCTGTAGGTAGGGATAAGATTGGCATATCTTTGATCGGTGGCGTAAATTCGATGGCGGCTGTAGAAGAAAAAGGCTTCGAGACTAAAACTATGGCTTTGGAATCTATAATTGATATAAAAGATTTTAAGAGACTTTAGAAAAGAAAAAAATCCATATCTCGATAAAATTTTTGATTTAAAAAATTCTCTCTTGTTGTGGCGAACTAAACATATAAATAATAGGAAAAAAATTACCGAGAATTATAATAGGAAAAGGACTACCGACGAGGTGATTGAAAAAATGACTTTCAGTTATGCAAATATGAGTTCCGCGACCGGCACGTCCATTAGAGTAAGAGATGCAAGTCCCTTTAGTGGAATGTGTCCCATATGTATAAAAGAATGTAACGTACTGTGTCAAATAGGAAAGGCCGCGCTTAGAGGAAGAGAAGTACTATACCCTGTTCCAGAAGAATTCGGGACAAGTACCGCTGCATCTAATAAGGATTATGCTCTAGATTGGTCTCATTTTCAGATCTTAAGTGGATTAATTGGAGCAGAGGGAATAGAAGAGGATCCGGATAAAGCAATTTTTCCGGCTGTAGATATTTCAACTTCTATAGGAGGAGTTCCCCTCAAAGTCCCGGTTTTTACCGCTGCACTGGGATCCACTCAAGTAGCTTTTAATTTCTGGTCCGAACTTGCTATTGGAGCGGCGATCTCTGGAACGGTCCAATTAATAGGAGAAAACGTTGTCGGAATGGATATGCAGGCAAGATTCAACAACGGTAAGGTAAATCATTCAGATGATCTTAAATATCGGGTTGATAAATACAGAGAATTCTGGGATGGAAAACACGGAGACATAGCCGTCCAGACTAATGTGGAGGACCAAAGACTGGGTGTATGTGAGTATGCCCTGTCCAAGTTAGAAGTCAATATAATAGAAAGAAAATGGGGTCAGGGCGCCAAATCCATTGGAGGAGAAGTCAGGATATACGACCTCGATAAGGCTATTGAATTGAAGCAGCGAGGATACTTAGTTATTCCAGATCCAACAGACGAAGTCGTTCAAAATGCTTTCAGGGGTGGTGTCTTTAAATCCTTTGAAAGGCACAGCAAGGTGGGCTTTCCGGTCCTGGATGATTTTGTCGAGGACGTTGAACGGTTAAGGGAGCAGGGGGCCAAACATGTGTTTCTCAAGACCGGCGCGTACAGACCATCTGCCACTGCCTTCACGATGAAGGCGGTTTCTGAGGCCAAGGTTGATTTAGTCACATTCGATGGTGCCGGAGGTGGAACAGGCATGAGTCCTGTGCCCATGATGAACGAGTGTAGTACTCCAACAGTATATCTGGAGGCTCAGGTTCTGAAATGCATAGAAATATTGAAAAAAGCAGGAAAACACGTGCCTGACATCGCCTTTGCAGGCGGTTTCGTTAACCCGCCTCAAATATTCAAATCGATTGCTATGAGCAATCTTGGAAACGGACCCCATATAAAGGCTATAGCCATGGCAAGAGCGCCCATAACAGCTGCAATGAAATCTACCTATTTCAAAGAGTTAGCTGATGAAGGAAGGTTACCTAAATCCTTTGCAGAAAATTATGGAACTAGACCAGAACAATTCTTTATACTGATAGAAGAGCTTGAGAACGAGTTTGGAGAAAGATCCAGAGATATCCCAATGGGTGCGATTGGAATATACACATATTTCCACGATTACCTTGGAGTTGGACTCAAACAACTCATGGCCGGATCTAGAAAATTCAGACTTGACCTTTTGAATAGGGATGATTTAGCCTCGATTTCAGAGATTGCGGAAAGGGTAACTGGAATTCCATTCATAATGGACGCTGAAGCAGAAGTGATGGAACGGATCTTAGAATAAGATCTTCCATTTTATTTTTTTATTTTCATTTAAAATTTCAGAGTCTCGGTAGATACCATTTTATCTCGAAGGGGTGGACCCTTACGTTGTACCTGTGCCATTCTTTCTTTTTCAATTCGACGAAATTTCTAAAGACATGCTCTCTGAGAGCCTTTCTCACTAACTCGCTATTCTCGGTTTCTGCAACAGCCTCTGCTAAGTTAGTGGGCAATGATTGAAGTCCTGCAGCCTCTATCTCAGCGTGTCCCATCTTATATATGTTCTTTTCAACGGGGGGAGGCAATTCGTAATTATTCTCGATTCCCTCTAGACCGGCAGCCAATATTACTGCAAAGGCAAGATAAGGATTGCACGCCGGATCCGGATGGCGGAGCTCTACTCTTGTAGATTCTTCCCTTCCAGGTCTAATAACTGGAACTCTTATCAAGGCAGATCTGTTTCTAACGCACCATGCCACATACACGGGTGCCTCATATCCGGGAACCAGTCTCTTATAGGAATTGACCCACTGGGCTACAATTGAGGTGTATTCTCTGGCATGAGTTAGTTGACCGGCTACAAATTTTTTTGCAACATCGGATAGTTGATATTTATCATCTGGATCGAAGAAGGCGTTTTTTCCGTCCTTGAATAAAGATTGATGGACATGCATGCCAGATCCATTTTGATCGAAGAGAGGTTTAGGAATAAACGAAGCATATACTCCCATGAGTTCGGCTATCGCCTTCACGGCAAGTTTATGAGTTATTATATTATCCGACATGGTTAATGCATCGGTGTGTTGGAGTACAATCTCGTGCTGACTGGGGGCTCCTTCGTGATGACTGTACTTCGCCTTTATTCCCATTGATTCCAAGGCAAAGATTGTTTCTCTCCGAAGATCCAAAGCAGAGTCGTGGGGAGTTAAATCGAAATAACCACCGCTATCAAGAATATCCGCACCTGTACTATTTTTAAAATAAAAATATTCTATCTCAGGTCCTACATTATAGGTATAACCCATTTTTTCAGCTCTTTCTAAATTTTTTTTCAAAACAAAACGAGGATCTCCCTCATAAGGCGTACCATCCGGTTGATAAATATCACATATTAATCTAGCTTCTCTTTTTTCCTTAGGTCTCCATGGTATAATGGAAAAGGTGTTTGGATCAGGCAAAGCAACCATATCACTCTCTTCGATGGATTGAAAACCTGTTACCGAAGACCCATCAAATCCCATACCCTCATCAAGAACAATTTCAAGTTCGTCCGCCATTATTGCAAAACTTTTGAGCCAACCATAAATATCGGTGAACCATAATTTAACGAATTTAACATCTTCTTTCTCACATTTTTCTAAAATTTCCTGTTTTTTTTCTTCTGTCATCTTTTCCCTCCGAACGTATTAATTATTCGAAATTTTTCTCGAAAGCAGTATGAGTATTATTGCTTAAAATCTTTTACTATTAAAATCTAGATCCCTTTTATTGGTGCGAAATGTGTTTAATTAAAATATTTACTTTATAATCTCTAGCCTCAGCTTCGCAAAATCTTCTTTTATCTCGACTTTGTAGTTCATACCGGTCAATACTTCTAAGAGCAGATTTTTGATGAATTCCTTGCTCACTTCTGAGTTTAATATGAGAGTGTATTCATCTTCAGCTGTTTTATCAACGGTAAAAAAGTTACAAGCCTCTAATCTGTCCAGATATTCATCAATAGATTTCTTTGATCGGTAAAACTGTTCTGCATGAGATTTGGCAACCGCTTTAAAACTTTCCATGAATTTTTCCTTATTTTCTGCTGATTCCAGACATTTTAAAAAAAGTAACCAATGATCCAAATCTAAAATAATATGTTCTCCTTTAGAAAGCATAGAAGTATAGATATCGATTTTTTTTCTCCCATAGCTATCTAAGAGTT
>CAYFZR010000079.1:0-4898 GCA_964347835.1 uncultured archaeon | reverse complement strand
CTTTGGGAAGGTTTGCTGGTCAGAGATTTAATAGAGATAGAAAAACCATTACCAAACGCAAAAGTTGTAATATTCCATGCTTACGATGGGTATGCAACTTCTTTTCCAATCGATTATATAATGAAAAACGACATAATAATGGCATACAAGATGAATAACGTTACTATTCCGCCTGAAAGGGGTTTTCCTTTTCAACTCGTAGCAGAAAGTAAATGGGGGTATAAATGGATAAAATGGATAACAGAAATCGAACTATCTGATGATGTTAATTACAGAGGTTATTGGGAAAGTAGAGGATACTCCAATGATGCAAATTTAAATGAAAGCTTTTTTGAAAATGAAAATTAACATCATTTTTTATAAGTTTTCACAAAGTTTATTATTCCGAAAATTCATTATTTAAAATTGAGGAATTTAATATGAAGGCCGTTATGGTGATTCCCACCTATTGGAGAACTGATCGTGCCCCAGCAAAAGATCAGGAAATTATATTCGATCATCCTACTCATATTTCTGAAGAAGGGCTTCTTCCAAGGTTATTGGAAAGTGTAGAGATTCTAAATACCCGAGAATTCGAGATTGCAGTGGTAGGAGCGTCGGAGTTTAAATCGAGGTATCCAAGAATGGAGGTGGACGGCAAACTAAGAGTAGTTCTCGAACCTTATGCAGAAATACTGGAAACGGATCTACATCTTTTCTCGCATTATCACAGGAGCATGTTAAGGGAATATTTGCGAGAAAAAGGCTTACATGAACTTATAGAAATTGCTACCATATCAGGTTACTCTTCCATGAGGAACATGTGTTCTTTAGCGGCCCTTATCCTTGATGCAGACGTCGTCATTTCAATAGACGATGATGAAGTCTTTAACGACCCCAACTTTATAAATAAAGCTGTGAAAAACATAGGAAAAAAATACGACGGAAAAACCATTATGGGCGTATGCGGCCACTACGAATATATCCGATACCGTCCCTCAGATTCTGGAAAACCCACTTGGAATATATTTTGGAGCCCAGAAATAATGCATAAAGCACATGCTAGTGCCAAAGATCCGCCTAGATTGAAAGAGGCTAAATGGGCCCTTGGTGGTAACATGGTCTTTCACAAGGATTTAATCTCTTCTATACCTTTTGATATAAATATAGCCAGAGGTGAAGACTGTGATTACATTATAAATGCTAAGATGTTCGATTATACCATTGTAATGGACGGAGAACTCTCTATTGCCCATATACCGCCACCAACACCCTTCCCTGATTGGCTTAAACTAAGAATGGATATTAGTAGATTCGTTTATACGAGAAAAAAACTTCTCTGCCAAGAGCCCAGAGAAGGTTTAAATTACGTATCTATAGAATCTTTGGATCCTTATCCAGGAAATTTCTTAAAGGAGGACCTTCAAGAAAGGATTTTTAAAACCAACATATTATTGGGTATGAAATACCTCAGCGAGGGAAAAATAGAGGACTACAATGAGTGTATGAGGAACATCCAGATTGGCATGGAAGAATCCCAATTAAATAACAATCCCTTTTTGGAATACTTAGAACTGCAGAAGAAATGGGAAAGACTCACATCTTTAATTAAGGAGGATGAAGAGTTTAAAGAGAAGATTAAGAAAAAGATGAGGCATCTCGGACGCTAAAAGTATTTCAGCTCCGTATCTTTCGGATAAAAGAGAACAGTGAGAGGAGAACTATTTATGTTAAAACCCTCCACAGGAATTTTAATAATGTCTATACCTCAAATATGATTCACAGAGACGTGTATAACAGAATAGTAATTATTTTGAGGGTGGTTGGAATAAAAATTAAGCGAATCGAACTTATACCTGTAAAAATTACGTACAAAAGACCCGTACCTATACATGTAGGTATAAATGAGGCTGCTGAGAACTTAATAGTAAAGATAATATCTGAAGATGGAGAAATCGGATTGGGAGAAGTCTCTCCTTTAATACCTTCTTATTCCGGAGAGACTCAAGAAACCGCCCTATTGGTAATTTATAAAGTTTTAGGCCCCCATCTTATAGGAAAAAATCCAATGGACATAGAAAATATTTGGAACCTCATGAATAATCTATTGGTTGGCCACACATGTGCTAAAGGAGGGCTAGATTTCGCTCTACATGATTTGAAGGCTAAATTACTTGATGTCCCAATCTATGATCTTTTGGGCGGGAAATTCAGAGATAAGTTACCTGTGCTCTGGACTGTGAGTTGGTGGAATGGAAAAGAAGGCATGGTAAAAGAGGCCTTGGATTACGTTGACAGGGGATATAAACACCTGAAGTTAAAGATCGGATCAGAAATTAAGGATGACTTAGAGAATGTAAAAGCGGTAAAGAATTCAATACCTGAGAATGTAACATTAATAGCTGATGCTAATCAAGCATACACTCCAAAAGAGGCAGTAAACGTTGTTAATAGGCTAAAAGATTATATTGAAATATTGGAACAACCCGTTCCGAAATGGGATATACTGGGATCTAAATTCGTCGCAGAGAAATCAGATATTCCCATCATGGCAGATGAGGCGGTACCAACGCCGGAGGATGCAGAGAACTATGCAAGATTAAATGCATGCAATATGTTTTTGAACAAATTGATGAGAGATGGGGGGTTCCATCCATCTAAAAAGAAGATAGAGATTGCCAAAGCAAATAATATAGGATGTATTGCATGCAGTATGACAGAATTAGGCATCGGGACGGCTGCGAACGCACATTTTGCAGCTTCTACAGAGTATTTGAGCGAGCGCTACGGATTTGGCTTTGATGGTCCTCTGCAAATTTTTAGTATTATAGAAAGCGAAGGTTTTGAGGGGGACATTGTTTTAGAAACTCCGTTATATAAAAAAGGTTTTTTACATGTTCCTGAAGGAAAGGGGCTCGGAGTAGAATTAAACGAAAGAAATGTTGGGAAATATAGAAACGATAAAATCAGAATAATAAAATAAGGATCTAATTAAGCTTACTTATCTACGGCCAATTAAAGATACCATCTCATCAAGAATATTTTTGACAAGGAGCAACCAAAGGGATAAATATTATGCACAATATTATGCACAATATGGCCTACAAGACTATAGGTATATCTGAAAAGGCGTATGAAATCTTGAGTCGCAGAAAAAGAAAAAAAGAGAGTTTTTCTAGTGTTATCATTCGTATGGATAGAGAATTAAGCAAAAAGAAGAATATCTTGGACTTCGCAGGTATATGGAGCAAAGAAACCGCGGAAGATATGTTGGGCATAATCGAATCCGAGAGGGAAAGGATGGAGGAAGAATCCAAAGAGAGGATTAAAAGTTGGCGTGCCTAGATACGAACATTTTGATTGAGATCTTAAGGGGAAATCAACTCGCCGTTGAAAAGGTCAAAGATCTAATGAAATCTCAAGCAATCGGTATTTCAGCCGTATCTGCTTACGAATTACTGTTTGGATGCTATTTCTATAGACCCAACGAGATAAAAATAGTTAAAGAACTCATCGACTCTGTCGAAGTTTTTGTCTTTGATCAGAGATGCGCTGATATATCCGGTCTTATTCGCTCCGAATCGATGAGAGCAGGTAAAACTCTTCAGGTCTTTGATTGCATGATTGCTGGAACAGCATGGACCTACAAAGAGCCGCTGCTAACGACCGATAAGGGTTTTCTAGAGATAAACTCGTTGAACATTCCATTGATAGATAAGACCCTGAAAATAGACCTAATGATCATTTAATTGAAAACTAGAACCATTTATCAAGTTGAGACTGCCTCTTAGTTTCTTCTTGGGCTTTTAATTTTGAGATTGCTTTTTTAACTCTCTCTTCTGAGAAATCAAATTCTCCACATAGAAAATCTATGATGCCGATCTCGTCAGATCTCTTCCACTCTAACTCATAATCATCCTTTACTTTTGGATTGATGAATATATCGAATATCTCTTCGTAGAACTCTACATCTATTTTTGCATTTTCAAGGCTATCAAATTTTTTTAGTAATGAGAGAGCCTTTTTTGGTCCGTAACCTTCTACGCCTTTAGGATTGTAGTCGGTTCCAACTAGTATTCCCATATCTATCAGTTGACCTACATTTTTCAATTCTAAAGTGTTTAGAACCTCTTCTAAGTCTATGATCTCTATGTTAACGTCTACGTATGCATTCTTACCTGGTAACTTTCTCCTTCCAGTTATAGCGAGATTTCTAACGAGTTTTGGCGCTCCGAATAGTAAAGAATCGTAGTCTTGGGATCCTACTGCCCAGACGCTTCCTTTCGCGCACATATACGCTGCTTGGGCCTCTCCTTCAGAAGGTGCTTTTAAGAAAGGGATTCCCATAAGTTCTAATAGTTTTTCAGAACTCTCTATCATGTATTCGTCCAATCTCAGGGCTGCTTGAGCGTGTTTTCTCGCGGCCTCCAAATCTTCAATTTCTAATGCCTTTTCCCATTCTATTTGAGCCCTTTTTCTGGTTTCTGTTCTGCCTTCTATGGTATAGGACTTGAGTCGGGGAGGTTCTCCATCGAAGACGTATATGGGCTTTATTCCCTTTTCTAAGAGATTTATCGTTCTATAAAATAGACCCGAAAGGTGTGATGTAATTCTTCCTTTACTGTCCTTGAGAGGAGTGCCATCAGGCTGTCTAATAATTGAGAGAAATTGGTACATCGAGTTCATCGCGTCTATGGCGATCTCTTTATCTTTTAGACGGTCAAAATCTATTTCATGTTTGGGTATTATATCACCGAAGGATACGCCCATACACCACACCAGAGAGAATAAGTTAATGTACAAAATAACTGATATACTTATTGGAGGGAACGCATGAACGAAATAAAAATTACGAGAGAGGAATTCAAGAAGTGGGTATTGGACAATTATGGCGACCGTGTCGGGAAGGAAAACATAGA
>CAYFZR010000078.1:0-44386 GCA_964347835.1 uncultured archaeon | reverse complement strand
ACTACAGTCGGGATTTCAATATACTTTATGGTGTAGTAATCCCAGATTCCTCCAAGTTCTGACCCCCCCGTCACGATAATGTTATTATTAGAGTCAACGGCTACTCCATTCGCAAAATCAATGAATCCGCCGTCATAGGTCTTGTTCCATAGCAAGGTCCCATTGGGAGCGTACTTTATGGTGTAGTAATCCCAGATTCCTCCAAGATATGAAGACCCTGTCACGATAATGTTATTATTAGAGTCAACGGCTACTCCTGCCGCACTATCATCGAGTCCGCCGTCGTAGGTCGCCGTCCATGCTTCAATAGGCTGTGCGCTTACAATCCCGCTCAAACCTATCAAAAAAACAAAGCATGTCAACGAAATTAATATCTTCTTAATACTTCCACCTGAGTACCACTTCTGCATTTCAAAAATATTTATAATTATCTCGAATTCCGACTTTGAAATAAAATTAGATTATTAAAACATCTGGTAGTGGATTAAATTATTTTCAATAAACGATAGGACAAGGTAATATTATTATACATGCCCTTATCATTAGAGAGCATGAAAATCGTTGTCGGGTTAACTGGAGCAAGTGGCGTTAAATATGGCGTCAGACTGTTAGAAATATTAAATGAGAAGAATTTCAATATTTTTTCCTCCCTCACTCCTACAGCAATAGAAATATTGGAACACGAAACTGATTATACGCAGGAATATATAAAAAGCATATCAAAATATTACGATTCAAATGACTTTTCTGCTCCATTTGTGAGCGGATCTGCCAGAATAGATGCATGCGTGATTATTCCAGCGAGCATGAAGACCATTTCAGCCATAGCAAATGGATTCGCAGACAATATTATAACAAGATGCGCAGACGTAATGTTAAAAGAGGGCAAAAAATTGATTGTAGTCCCGAGGGAGACCCCTCTAAATAGGATCCATCTAAAAAATCTCTTAAGACTCTCTAAAATTAATGTAGCGGTCCTGCCAGCCATGCCGGCTTTCTACCATAAACCGAAACGGATTGAGGATATTGTAGACTTCATCGTTGGAAAGGTATTGGACAATTTAGGGATAGAAAACGATTTGTATGAAAGATGGGGTCAGATTTAACTTTAACTTAATTCTTTTTCCAGCACCTGAATTACTTCCCTTGGATCAACCCTTCCCTTTGTATGTTTCATTACCTGCCCTACCAAAAAGTTTAGCGCCTCTAACTTTCCTTCTCTGTAATCTTTCACAGCCTGCTCGTTTTCTTTAATCACTCTCGATATAATATCTGATATGTCTGCGGTATCTATCTTTTTGATCTCTAACTCATCAATGATATCTTTAGCTTTTTTTCTCTCTTCTACCATCTTTTTCAGTACTTCCTTTCCCATCTCCCTCGTAATGACGTTTGAATCAACGATTTTCAATAAATCTAAAATATCAGAGGGATCAAAACTGATATCATGGAATGAAAGACCTTTGTAGTTTAATTCTTTCCTTAATTCGTCTTTTATCCAGTATGCAGCCAATTGTGGGTTAAATTTTGATGCAACTTCTTCAAAAAGTCTTGCCATTGGTTTTTCACTGGTTAGTACTTTTGCATCTCTCTCCGGAATAGGGTATTGTTTTACAAATCTTTCTTTCATCATTTTTGGTAATTCTGGTAGTTCTTTTTCTATTTTTTCAACAAAATTCTTTTTGATGGTTATTGGAGGAACGTCGGGATCAGGTATGTATCTGTAGTCCTCAACGGTTTCTTTTTTTCTTAAAGATGTAGTTATCATTTGATTTTCGTCAAAATGTCTTGTTTCCATCAAAACTGCTTTTCCTCTTTTCAACAAGTTCTTTTGTCTCATTATCTCGTATTTTAGTGCCTTGTATACGCCTTTAAAGGAGTTTATGTTTTTTACCTCTACTCTAGAACCCCCTTCTAAAGATATATTCGCATCTACTCTCATTGTACCCTCTTCTAACCTAGCAACCTCCAAAAAGTCTAATATATTGTGTAACTCCTTCAAGAATCCTCTTGCCTCATCTGGGGATCTCATATCTGGTTCTGTTACGATCTCGATCAGAGGTATGCCACATCTATTGAGGTCTACCTCTCCCGTTCGAAGGTTGTATCTTCCCGGATCTTCCTCGAAATGTACCTCAGATATGCCAACACCATTTAGTTTTCCATCTATTGCTACGGGTGTGGAGGTTCTCTGGTAATTGTTTGGAAGATCAGGATAAAAGTAATGCTTCCTTTGCATATATATTTCTTTATCTGTTATCACCTTGCAATCTAATGCACTTGCAATCTTTATAACGGATTCAAAAGCATGTACGTTGATTCCCATGGGTTTAGAGCCTGGTTGTGCCGAACAAATAGGGCAAACATTATCATTAGGAGAAGCATCCCTGTAGTTTGTTGCGCAGTCACAAAAGAGTTTTCTGTTAGTAAGTAATTGTTCGTGAATCTCTAATCCTATAATTACACCCATAACTCTCTCTCCAGTATTGACATCACGTTGAATAATTTATTTTCTTCTAAAGGTCTAGCATGAAATTGAATACCTATTGGGAGATCGTTAAAGTAACCGCAGGGCATTGATCCGGCACATACTCCTGCCAGGTTTGCTGATACCGTTAATACATCTGCCATGTACATAGTTAACGGATCTTCAACCATCTCTCCTATTTTCCAAGGAAGGATAGGCATTGTAGGTCCCACCAATATTTCTGCTTTTTTTAGTGCATCTAAGAATTCCTTTCTTACGACGGATCTTGCTCTCAGAGCATTTGTGTACCATCTTCCTCTGTACTCCTTTAAAGTAACATATGTGCCTAAAAGTACTCTTCTCTTTACCTCTCTTCCCATAGAAAGGTCTCTTGAATGACTTACACTCTCAATCAAATCTTCTCTTGCTTTTGAACTCCTGAATCCATATTTGAAACCATCATATTTTGCCATTGCCGAGGAGAATTCACTAAAGACTATTAAATAATAAATAGGTATTACGTACTTTAAGTTTGGTAAACTTATATCAACAGGCTCTGCTCCAGCAGATATCAACTTATCAATAGCCCTTTCAACTTTTTTCTTAATAATTTCGTCTACACCTTCAAAAAATTCTTTTGGAATGCCTATTCTAATTTTTTCAAATGAATCATAATCAAAAAGATACTTTGTGTAGTCAGGTATTGATACATCCCTCGTAGCCTCGTCCCTAGGATCCAATCCTGATATAACAGATAGCAAAAGAGCAGCACCATAAATATCCCTTGCCATGGGTCCAGGAGATTCAAGACTCATTGCCATGTCTGCCAAGCCGTAACGAGATACAAGTCCGTAGGTTGGTTTTATACCAACAACGCCGCAAAAAGAGGCGGGACATCTAATTGAACCGCCAGTATCGCTTCCGATTGCCAAGTCCACCATTTCTGCTCCCAAGCAGGCGGCACTTCCTGAGGACGAACCTCCAGGAACATGTTTTAAATCATGAGGGTTTCTTGTAGGACCAAAAAAACTTTTAGTTCCATCGGATCCACAGGCAAATTCATCCATGTTCGTCTTTCCTACAATTATCGCGTCCTCTTTTAAAATGCGCTCTACCACACAGGCATCATATGGCGCAACATAGTTCTCTAGTACTTTGGATGCGCAGGTCATTCTAAGACCTGAAACTGCAATACAATCTTTAACTCCTACTGTTAAGCCAAAAAGTCTACCTAACTCTCTTCCGTTTCTTTTCTTTTCCTCCAGAAACTCTGCCCTATCCAAGGCTCCATCATCTATGGTAATGAAAGAATTTATTTTTTTATCAGCCTTTTTTATCTTGTCTAAAATCTTTTGGGTTCTTTCGACTACATCTACATCTTCAAGCATCTAAGAGCACCTATAAAGAACGAGGTACTTGGAGGTAGCGACCTTTTTTCCTGGGGGCCAAATCCGTAATCTGATCTGCCTTCTCAAATTTTATCGGTTCAATATCCTCTCTAAACACATTAAAATGTTCTACGACGTAATGGAGTTCTTCTTCTTTTATTTCCATCTCTTCCATTTGAGAAAATGCTATAAGGATAGATTCAATTTCTATTCTCAATTGCTGCAATTCTTCTTCATTCAGACTTAACCTCGCAATCTCTGCTACTTTTCTCAACTCTTCGTTACTTATTATTACCTTAGCCATCTTAAACCTCAAAAAAAATCAGAGCTCTCTTTTTATAGCCTCTACCAAGTTATCTTTGTTAGGCCTTCCTACAAACTGTACCTTTCCATTGATTGCAACAGTAGGAACGGCATAAATACCATATTTCATTGCCTTTGATGGGTGTTTCATTACGTCTATTATATCTATTTCAGCCACATTGCCCATTTCTTTTCCTATTTCTTCAACTACGCTCTTCACGAGTTCTATGGTAGGTGTACAGTGGGGACACGTTGGTGACTTGAATATCTCTACTTTAACTGGCATTAGCCCACCTCATCTGACTTGCAGTTTAATAAACCGTTATTATTTATACCTTACGATTTCTAAAGATTTCAACCCTCCTCGCAATAAGATGCGCTACGCATCCGGCGCCAAAACCATTGTCAATGTTAACAACCAAGAGTGGGCTACAACTTTGAAGCATTGATAGAATAGCAGCCCTTCCTCCTCCTCCTTCTCCATATCCTACGCTTGTTGGGACCCCTATCACAGGAACAGATACTAAACCAGCTACAACAGAGGGCAAGGTCCCTTCCATGCCTGCAACTACCACTATTGCGTCAGCATCCCATTCTAAGATCTTCTTTAAGGATGGAAAAAGCCTGTGTATACCTGCGACCCCTACATCGTAGTGTATTTTTACCTCAGAACCGAGTAACTCCGCTACAACTTTGCATTCCTCTGCAGTCGGTATGTCTGAGGTACCCGCGGTTATTATGGCTATTTTTCCGCCGTTTTTTTCTATTTCATGTCCCTTTTTAGATAAAACAACACATCTTGCATTTTCATTGTAATTTACATCGAAGTTTATGTCATTGAGTTCATCCAATATCTCAGGACCTACTCTTGTAGCGAGAGCAATATCTCTTTCTTTTGCCATATTCAACAAAAGATTCTTAATTTTTTTAAGATCCTTTCCTTCTCCGTAAATGGCTTCTATGAGTCCTGTTCTAAAAGGTCTGTGTACATCTAAGTTTGCCTCTGTCAGTTCTAAAAAACTTAATTTGAGTTTTCTTTCTGCCTCTTCTACAGATATCCTATTTTCCTTAAGATCTTCCAACAGTTTTTTTATCATAACCAACTATTCAACCTTTTCGAATCTATCAGCAAGTTTTTTTAGTACGCCTGGTAGGGTTGTGTACTCCATCTCTTCAGGAGGTAATCTTAAAGGCTCAAAAGGACCATGATATTTCATGTAATCAGTTATTTGATTCGCAAGACTTCTTGCTCCATCGAAGGCAGGATCTTTGAACATATCTACAGGACCCACCAACTTTCCGTTTCCAATTTGAAAGCCTAAAGCAAGCACTCTTGGAGGACCGTCGAATCTAGTGGGGTGAGCATCTTCCAGAGAAACAGGCATCAACGGACCGTGATGGCTTCCCCTCATCCATCCTTTTACGAGGTGTGCCTTGGCAAAGGGCTCCAATATTTCTCCTACCGCTGGAAATCCTGCCTGTGCCCTAACTATCGCTACTGGATCATCTTTTCCAACATATCTCCCTGCTATAAGACTTAATCTCTCTGTACTTATACAGGCGGCTGTTTCATTATCGCTCTTCCTGTAAACCCTCTTTATTATGTACCTGCTTGTAGTTCCTATTAAAGCAAGGAGATCGTATGATTCCTCGGGACAATTCAATAAGGCTCTTGTGTGCTTTTGAACATCGTATACCTCGAATATGAATCCACCATGTAGAGAAGGATCAATTATCAAACCCGCTGTACAGAACGGATCTGCGAATACCCTGTATATTGGCAAATTAAAGGCCCCCGGCTCTGTCTTATCCATGGCGAATATTATAACTGGATCGCTAGGTCTCTCTTCGAACTCAATTTCCGCTATGCCAGGACCCATTCCTTTTATATTTCCTGTGAAGGTATCAGCAAGAAGATCTTGTCCTGCACCGTATAGCTTCAATTCCTTAGCTCTCTCTGTAGCCTTTACGAAAGAATCCCATGCCAGAGAGTGAATCTCTTCGTTGTCTTCTCCCTTTTTGTGGGTCATTATCAACGCGGTATCGTCACCACAGTGAGTTACCAAAAAGTCAATAAGCAGGCCTTTTTTTTGTGCCTGAGTCAATTCTTTTCTACACGTTTCCATAATTTCGGGATGTGCAATAGAGTGTCCAGGATAACTCCCTACATCAGCCTTTATTACGCTGACAGTGGTCTTTACCATATTATAACCTCCTTTGAAAATGCGTTTTGGATAATAATTGTATGTCTCTTTATAACCTTTATGTTAAGAAACTTGGAGCATTGAAACTTTCACTTCTTAAGGACAAGGGATTCTCGCCTATCAAATATCTCTTCTAATTCTAACAGAGAATTTTTTATACATAAAATTTTTTTATCTAAGTCTTTAATTTCTTTCTTTTTCATTTCTATTTCAAATAAATCGACTTCTTCTAACAAGGAGTTAGCATTCTTAATTAAAGTTAGATCAAGTATATGAATAAGTTTCACCTCCCTCTCGCTAACTCTCGTTAGAGTAAAAATTCCAGAGTTTCCATAATCTGCTTTGCCGAGTTTCTTTAGAAAGCCATATACGACATCTTTAAGGCTCTCGATATCTTTTATTTCCATTAAAAATTTTTTTTCTGAAATTATCGAGGATATCTTATTAATTTTAAAAGAAATCTCATCAATTTTTTTTAATATTTCGTTTTTAATTAATTTATCCGCTTCTTTTCTTTGTTTTTTCTCTCTATATCCACTGAATCCTGGAACTAACTCTCTTATTTCTTCTATTATCTCCATATTATTTCTATAATTCTCTTTGAAGATATATAAGGGTTTCATAGGGTTAATACTTATTTTTCTTTTTTCTCAGGAATTTCACTGTCTAAGTCTAATTTTCTTCGATAAACATAAGAACCATGACTTAATTCATAGAGTAGGTTAGTAAAGTAAGGTGATTAGCATGGCCGAGATTATAAGCAAAGAACTGTTAGAAATACTTGCTTGCCCTGTTTGCAAGGGAGATGTTAAGTTAATAGAAGAAGAGAGCAAATTAGTATGTGAAAAATGTAAAATAGATTATCCTATTGTAGACGGAATCCCTCACATGCTTCCTCCAGAAGATAGAGTTGAATAATATGGCTTTAGATAAGTTAGGTTCTGCATTAAACGCCGCCATTAAAAAGATAACAAGAGCGAGTATAATAGACGAAAAGTTCATCAAAGAGACCGTAAAAGATGTGCAAAGAGCCTTACTCCAGGCAGATGTCAACGTCAAACTCGTCTTTGATCTTTCAAAAAGGATAGAGAGTAGAGCTAAGAAAGAGAAAATCTCTCCTGGTTTCAGCAAGAGGGATCATTTGATAAAGATCGTTTATGAAGAACTCGTTAATATTATAGGAAGAGAAGCAGTTCCTTTGAATGTTAAGAAAGGATCCAAAATAATGCTTGTTGGATTATACGGTATGGGAAAGACAACTACTACAGTAAAGTTATGCAAACATCTTAGGAGAAAAGGACTTTCTTCTGGGTTGATATGCTCAGACGTCTATAGATTAGGAGCCTACGAGCAGTTAAGCCAGTTATCCGAGGAAAACAATATACCCTTTTACGGAGACTCCAATGAGAAAGATCCCATTAAAATAATGAATAGAGGGTTAGAAAAGCTTAGTAAATTAGATGTTTTAATAGTAGACACTGCAGGAAGACATTCATTAGAAAAAGATCTCGTAGATGAGATGAAAGAAATTTCTAGTTTACTGAAGCCGGACGAGAAGTTGTTGGTTGTAGACGCTACCATAGGTCAGGAGGCTGGCGAGCATGCTAAATCGTTTCATGAAGCCATCGGCATCACTGGTGTTATTCTTACAAAAATAGATGGCTCTGCAAAAGGAGGGGGAGCATTATCTGCTGTGGCTCAGACGGAGGCTCCAATAAAGTTTATTGGAACAGGAGAGAAGATTGATGACTTCGAAGAATTCGATCCCAGTAGATTCATATCTAGGCTATTAGGCATGGGAGACATCAAAGGACTCTTAGAGAGGTCAAGAGAAATAGAAGTGGAAGAGATGAAGGATTTTCTCAAGGGCAAGTACACTTTGAAGGATATGTATTCGCAGTTAGAAGCCATGGGGAAAATGGGTCCTTTTAAACAATTGATTCAAATGATACCTGGGCTAAGCGATTTTCCTAAGGATATGCTACAGGTAACGGAAGATAGACTTGAGATAAACAAGGTAATAATGGATTCAATGACAGAGGAGGAATTATTAAGACCGGAGATAATAAACAAACAGAGAATGATAAGAATAGCAAGAGGGAGTGGAACATCTTTAGAGGATGTTAAAGAACTTCTAGGCGCGTATAATGCATCAAAAAAAGTTTTTAAGACCCTAAGAAAGGGTAGAATGCCAAATTTAGATCAACTGGCAAAAATGGGTATTAAATTGAGATGATTGCAAAAGCGAAAAGAATAATTTCCCTTTATGAATTATGTGACTCTTGTTTGGGAAGATTTTTTTGGAAAGAGACTAACGGTCAAAGCAATAAGGAAAGGGGAATGCAATTAAGGTCAAATATGTTAAATCCGTATAAAGGCGTTTGTTATGTATGTAGGGGTGTATTTTCGAATATAGAAAATCTCGCAAAGGGAGTTTTCGAATTTGACCTAAATTACGATTCTTTTTTGATCGGCTCGAGATGGGATGAAATACCTGCGAGAATAAAATCCATCTGCCAAGAATTCGATCTTAAATGTGAATCTGTTAAATCAGAATTTAACCGTGAAGTTAGAATAATTGTTTCAAATATAACGGCAAAAAATGTTGACTTTAAAAATCCTGACGTGGTCTTTGTATTTAGCCCAGAAAAGGATGAGATAGATGTAAAGATAAATCCAATATTCATATACGGGAGATACTGGAAATTTAAGGAGATGCCACAAACCAAATGGCACTGCCGTTCTTGCAAAGGAAGAGGTTGCAGGAAATGTGATTTTACTGGCAAGTTATACGATGAAAGTGTTGAAGAAGTGATATCCAAGATTTTACTGAAGTATACAGGAGGAGAATCATACTTTCATGGATGTGGGAGAGAAGACATAGACGTGAAGATGTTAGGTACTGGAAGGCCTTTCATACTTGAAATAAAACAACCTAAAAAGAGGAAAGTAGACCCTAAGTCCATTGAAAGAGAAATAAATTTTGTTAACAAAGATAAGATAAAAGTATCCCTTTTAGGATTTGTATCGAGAAATGTTGTTAGAAATATAAAAGCAGCAGCAACAAATAAGACATACAGGGCAATTGTAGAATTAGAGAGGCCTATAACAGATTTAAAGCCTCTAGAAAAAATGATTACGGACATAAACCAGAAGACGCCAAAAAGAGTATTACATAGGAGGTCAGATAAAACTAGGAAACGAAAGGTTTTAAATATAGATGCTAAAAAAATTAATGAGACAGGATTAGAATTGACGCTAAAGACACAATCAGGATTATACATAAAGGAGCTAATAAGTGGGGATTCGGGCAGAACCAATCCAAGTGTCGCAGGAGTGTTGAAAAACCCTGCGAGATGCGTTAACTTGGAAGTGATAGAAGTCGAATTTGAGGATGATTCTGTACTCAAGGAGGACTACGAATGGAGAGATCAAGAGGATCTAGGAGTAAAACAAGAAAGAAGTTGAGAAAGAACGTTAGAAAAAAAGGACTAACCTCCATAAATAGAGTAATTCAGTCCTTCGATGCTGGAGAGAGGGTCCACGTGACAATAGATCCCGGCATCCATAAGGGACAACCTCATCCAAGATTTCATGGAAAGACCGGAAAAGTATTAGGAAACCAAGGTAGAGCCTTTTTGATCGAAATAAGGGAGGGAAAAATGCTAAAGAAAATTATTGTGGGGCCAGAACACCTAAAACCTCAGCGTGATTAAGATGATTGGCAAAGAGATAATAAATCAAGCACCAGTATCCTTTTCCGAAGTGAAAGAATTTATCATTGAGAGAGAAAAGGAAAAGGGAGAGTTGAAATACGAACAAAGACTTATTCTTGACTATGTAAATAAATTTACTAAATTAGACATAGAATCATCAAAAAATTTAATAAAGGAATTGCAAGAAGGTTTAAATTTAAAAAAAGAAATTGCTATAAAGATAGCTGATCTTCTTCCCGAGGATTCAGATGATTTGAAGACGATTTTTGCCAAGGAAAAAGTCAATATAGGAGAAGAACATATTAAAATTATACTGGAAACGATTGCAAAGTATAGGTAGTTCTTTTTGGGTGTGATGTCTTTGACAAGGGAAGACCACGTTATAGTTCTTGACTCGTTACCTAAGGGTAGATCGGATGATCCGAGACCCCCTCATCAAAGGGAACCCATAGTCCAATGTATTGGCATGTCTACCTATGTTTTGTTAGAGTTGGTGCCGAAAGAAGGCGTTGAATTAAAACCTAATGACAAGGTTTATGTTGGTAAAGGAAAGAGAGAGGAAATAGAATATGTAAAAAGAAGAATAAAATACGAAGATCTTACTGCCCCTGCAAAGGGAGAGTTGCAATTTGTAATCGAATCTTTGATAGTAGATCAAGAAGACAAATTTGTTGAATTTTTCAACGGTGCAGGTCCTATAACAACCAGACTACATCAGCTAGAATTGTTACCCGGAATTGGAAAGAAATTGATGTGGCTGATACTTGATGAGAGAAAGAGAGAGCCTTTTAAGAGTTTCTCTGATATATCTGAAAGAATAAAGATACCAGATCCAAAGAAGGCATTGGCAAAAAGAATAATAACCGAGTTGAGTGAAGAAGATTCACCAAGGGTAAAGCGTGGAAAATACAGACTTTTTGTAGGTGTTACTCGTCTGCCCAAAAAGATTAGTGAATGAGAATGAGGACTGAACTGTTTAGACTCCTAAGGGAGTATGATCTAAGACCATCTAGTTTTTTAGATCAACACTTTTTGATAGACGAGTCTATAATGGAAGAGCAAATAAATTATGCTAACATAAGTAAGGAAGATTTGGTTTTGGAGATAGGACCCGGTCTGGGATTTTTGACAAAGAAATTATGCCAAAGAGCAGGGAAAGTAATAGCAATCGAAGTAGATAAGAGATTGATTCCTTTACTAAATAACGAGATATCCTCTAATAATTTTGAACTCATAGAAGGAGATGCTCTTAGCGTAGAACTTCCAAGATTTTCAAAGTGCGTTTCGAACATACCATACTCAGTATCCTCCCCGCTGACCTTTCTTATACTAGATAGAGACTTCGATCTCTCGGTATTGATGTATCAAAGAGAATTCGCGGAAAGAATGATTACATTGCATGGGAACAGAAAATACTCCAGACTAAGTGTATCTGTACAAGTGAGGGCAGATGTAGAGTATTTACGCACGGTACCTCCAAGATTTTTCTTTCCAAGACCCAAGGTCTACTCAGCATTGGTTAGACTCATTCCATCAAAAAAATTTGAGATACGAGACAAGGTATTTTTCGACAATTTTTTGAGGGCAATATTTCAGCATAAGAGAAAAATACTAAAAAATGCTTTAATTGACTCTTATCATGAATTAAGAATCTCAAAAAACGATGTAAAAGAGTTTATAAGTCATATAGATGATGATTTACAGAAAAAAAGACCGTTCCAATTAACTCCGAGAGAGATAGTTAATTTGAGTAATAATCTTGCGGAGCAGATTGTATGAAAAAATTTACGTACAAGGGAATTACGTTTGAAGTATTTGAAGATGTTTATGCGCCTCAGGAAGATTCTATTATGATCGTAGATTCTTTAGAAAAGGTAGAAATTTACCCTAAAACAAAAATATTAGAGATAGGCACTGGTTGCGGAATTATATCTATATTTGCCTCAAGATTTTCTGAAAATATTATAGCGACTGATATAAATCCAAGAGCAGTTTATTGTGCAAGGCTTAATGCAAAAAATAAGATCAAATTCTTAGTAGGAGATTTGTTTAATCCTATAAAAGGCAAATTTGACCTCATAATATTCAATCCCCCTTATTTACCATCTGGAATATGTAAAGACATATCTTGGACTGCTGGATATAGAGGTAGAGAAATGATTGACAGGTTCATAGTGGAGACACCAGAATATTTAAAAAAAGGTGGCAAGATTTTATTTATACACTCTTCATTGAATAAGTTTGATGATACATTTCATATGCTAAAAGAAAATGGGTTTGAATGGGAGATATTACATGAAAAAGGATTTTTCTTTGAAAAATTGCAAGTAATATTGTCTAAAGGAGGAATTTGATGGATATTTCATCTTTCATCGGCGAAAACATAAGTCTGTGGGGAATTTTAAACATTCTATTCTTAATGTTCTTTGTGGCATGGTTATTCTACTATCCAAGAAGATTACTATCTAAATTGGAGGAATCTACCAATAAACTAGAAAATATGGCAGAAGAGGCTAGAGAACTAGTAATTAACCTAACAAAAGATAAATCAGATGTAGATGTAAATAATAAGGTTACTAGATTTGTAGAGTTCTTCATAATTCCTCCGGTAGATCTAGACCCAGTTGGAATATTGAAAAAATTCGAACACCTATTTAATTTGACCGATCACAAGTTTAAATACTTAGTCGAAGAGATTGCCCCTTCTCTAGAAACAGAATCTAAAGCAAATTTGGTTATGTCTCTCAAAAGCGCTGTAAGTCTATATAATATTGCCAAATTTATTAGACATCACGTTGAGATGGTCAAACAAGGTAACTGGCAATTCGCCCTCGTTTTACAGATGAGTTTACCTATGATAATGAAGATAGCCAAGGGGCAGTTGGAAGGGACAAAAGCAATGATTGAGGGAAGACCTATAGGAGACGGTATTGGTCCTTTGGTAGCAGCCTATCTCATCGGAGATTCGGGTACCACAGAGATTGTAGAAGATACAATACTCGCGAAAAGAGATTTAGACGGGAGAAGTATGCTTATCGTGAAGCCAAAGGGTCCTGGAGGAAGATTAGGGAAGGTGGGAGAGGCAGTAGAGCTTCTTACATCCCACTATGACATAGAAAGAATTTTAACAATAGATGCTGCACAAAAACTTGAGGGAGAAAAATCTGGGAGTGTAGCAGAGGGCATAGGAGTAGCCATAGGAGGATTAGGAATGCATGAGAAGGCTAAAATAGAGGAAGTAGCAACGAAGAAGAATATACCTATTGATGCTGTGATAATTAAAATGAGCCCTGAGGAAGCGATAAAACCCATGTCTAAACAAATTGCAGATTCGATCGATAGTTCTGTATCCTTTATAAAGGAAATAGTCATGAGAGAGGAAAAGGGATCAAACTTAATTGTTGTTGGAGTTGGAAATTCTTGTGGCGTAGGAAATAGTTTAGAAACAGTAAAGGACCTAGAGTTTCCTGAGGAAAAGAAAGAAGAGAAAGTGGAAGAAAGTAAATTAAAGAAAATTATTCTGCCTAAGGCTAAAGAGGAAAAGACTGAGAAAAAATAAGGGTCTACTCAAATTCTCTCCTGATCCATTCTATTTTATCGAAATTTGACATTAAAATTCTATATTAATGACCTAAGAAAATTAAAAAAATGTGAGCAAAAATGAAACTCTCTCACACAGAAATTGAAGGCTTAATCTCAAAATACGGAATTATAGAGAACTATAAAAAAGAAAATATTAACCCCTCTGGAATCGATCTTCGCGTAGGAGAGATTTACGAGTTGGAAGATGGAGGAGCCATTAGATTAAATGAGGTAATATCTCCATTTATAAAAAAAGGATGGATTTTGGAAGGAATGCGAGAGGAAGATCATAGTAAAGAAATTTTAGTTTTAGAAGAAGGTGCATCCGTTAATACAAAGAAAGAAAACTATTATTTGGTCAGAACTCAAGAAAAAATTCGCCTTCCAAAAGAAAAAATAGAAGTAGAAGGGAAAAAATATTTCATTGTTGCCTTTGTATATATGCGTTCTTCTCTATTTAGAATAGGCGTAACCTTATACAATACCCTCATAGATCCAGGATGGAGTGGGAGGCTTACGTTTGGACTAAAACCTTTTTTGGATGCAGAGATAGAACTAGGCGCTCCTATCGCACAAATTGTCTTTGAACCTGTTTTAGGGGATATAGAATTTTTCTATGGAGATAAAGGAAGATATATGGGAGGTAAGTTGATTCCTTAAGTTCTTTAACGTTTTACGTTCTTCAACCTACCTTTTAGAGTCTCTACAATTTCACGAGCCTTCTCACTTGGATTACTAGCGGTATATATCATTCTCCCTACAATCTCGAAATCGGCCCCCGCCAATATAGCATCCCCTAACCTCCCTCCTTGTGGACCAATTCCAGGAGAAATTATTTGTAGTTCATCTCCGACAATTTTTCGAAGTTCAGTAATGCGATGAGGTCTGTTTCCAGGAGCAACAATTCCACTGGCCCCCAAATCTCTCGAAATTTCAGCAATTTTGTCGGCTATAGGCTGTATAAACTCCTCGGCTCCCGGATGAGACATTTCCACCACGACAAAAACTGCTACATCCGCTTTTTCAGCGGTAAAAATACATTCTTCAATAACATCTCGACCTAGAAATCCATGTATGGTAAAACCATCCACTCCGTAATCGATACAACTCTCAATAATTCTTCTACTCATCTCTGGAATGTCGCCAACCTTGAAATCTAAAAGTATGGGAAGACCAATTTCTTTCAATCTTCGAATATTTTCGTATCCTTCACGAATTACGGGGGGATGCGAAATTTTGATAACGTCAACATACTCTTTTATGCTTTCTGCAATTTGCAGGGCAGTTTGTAGATTATCAACATCCAATGCATGGATTATTTGAGTATTTTTACGAAATTTTCGCATTTGAATTCCCTAATTTCTACCTTTTTTACTGTTTTATAAAGTATATTCTTGGATAAATTAAACTTTTTTTTAAAAGTTCAGATGCAGTGAGCCACGCTGCTTTTTGATAAAACTTTTTTCTAAATGCTCAAAAATCATAGATTTTTGGCATGCCAATAATCTTCGATTAGAAGGGAGTAATAATACATTTTATACCGAAATTATCTTATTCTAACTTACGCACCAAAATCAAAGATTTTGGGCGTGCCAATAATCTTCGATTATTGTGTATTACCCCCTCTCTACACCCCTTTATAAAGAAGGGGGTAATTACCCCCTTTCTAATCCTCCATATAATATTTAGAGTAGAAAGCAAATGTAGAGTAGATAACGACTCATTCGGTACCGTTAATAAAATAATTTTGGATAAAATTGCGGATGGAACGAGCCACGTTCCATAGCCACGCTGCTTTTTAATATTATACTTCTAAAATAATTTTCGGTGTCAATCACTCAAAAAGAATTGAGCGCCGGTCCAGGTAAAACTTCCTGCTGGAGGAAGTTCAATGCACGTTTGATGCTTGTACAAGACTTCTCCTTTTTTGAAGCCTAGGGCAGATAGAGTTTTTTGGAGATGATAAAACTCCGTTTCGTAGAACCCTGAAATAATAAGAGCGCCTCCTGAAACTAAAAGTTTTTTAAAGTCAATTGCCATGCTTATGAGGGTTGGAAAGTGTAAGTTAGCAACTATTAGATCAAAAGAGTCCTTAACAGCATTTATGGAACCGATAATAAACTCTGTCGCATCTTCGAGGAGGTTTCGGTAAGCATTTTTCCTGGCGACGTACACTGCTTTTTTTGAGACATCGACTGCAACTGCTCTACTTGCACCAAGTTTTAGTCCTGATAAGGCTAAAATACCAGTGCCGCAGCCAACATCTAAAATGGAATGAATTGGAATGTTTGAGAAGGTTCTTTCTATCAATTCAAGGCAGAGTTTGGTAGTAGGATGACTTGGAGAAAAAACACCATTTTTCTCAATAACCAAAATCTTTTCATCGAGATTATGTTCTTTTCGGTCGGTAATTATAAGATTATTCCCTATTTGGTACCTCAACTCTATCCAACCTTAAAAAAGCAGTAGTTTTATAGAGTCCTGAAATTTAAAAACCAGTTTCCCCCTCCAATTAATACCCCCCTTGGTTTAGGACCAGTAAAAAATATTTTCAATATCTTATAAGTAATTTACGACAACTGTAATTTTTTTAAAAATAAAATTTAGAGAACGATTTTTCTCTTTAACTCTTACAAGAGAGATTTTTTCAAATTAGAAAAATATTACTTCAAAAGGAGACATATATCAATTGAGGGACCGGGCTTTCGCGGGTATTTATACTCGAGAGAAGGTGTAAATATCTCGCCGAAAAAACGAAACGGAATCGAAATAATATATGAAAAAGGTATGAAGCACAGAAAAGAGAATTACATGTTTCTCTTAATTTTGGGAATCGCAACATTGGCTAGATGCTTTCTTGACCCAATCTTAGGCGCTTATGCAGTCAGAATGACTCAGATTATCTTTTCTTTTGGGATGTTTTATTTTGTTGTTTGGTTAAGCTCACTTTACAGAGGAAGGAGTATGATAGCAACGTTCAATACATGCTTAATCTTTTTATTCATTGTTTATTTCTTCTTCCGTTTGATAGAACTATCTCTTCCATAATAATAATCCCAAGAGTAGAATTAATATAGAGGCTCCTGTGCTAAGGGTTTTCTCGGGACATAAACCTAAAGAACCCACCAACAAGATTATTCCCAATCCCGCTATTGATCTCCCAATTGTAGTCTTTTTCATTTTCTACCCATCAAAATTTTTCCTTTCTTCTTTTTTTCCAGTCCACGAATGAAAAATTGCATTTAGCGCATTTGTACGGTTCTATTTTTTCGTCTGTAAAAAATACTGCCTCACAGGAAGGACATTCATACTTCATTCCTTTATCATTCTCCATCTCCAAGTAGATCATTATACTCCTGCATATAGGACACTTGTAGTCTGATTCATCTCCTGCTAAAATTGTATAACCACAACTCCTGCATCGGTATCGATACATCTAACAGCCCTCTTTCAAACTTTTCTCTACTACTTCTCCTCTAGGGCTTTTTTCTGTGAATATTTGTGCACTAAACCTGTAAATCTTCGTATCTCCATCCAACCATGCATCCAAAGGTAAACCAGCCTTTGTGCATGTGTGGGATAAGAACTCTTCTTCATCCCATTTCCATTCTACAGGAACCTGGGGCAGCAAAAGTCCTCTATATGGAATTCTTTCTACTATTAGACCATGTTCCCCAATATTTATGTGATCTACATATTCATTTGGAGGACATTCAAGTAATTCTGGTTTTGTTAGTACACTTACCTCTACAACTACCTTATCGAACTCTCTCTCGGTAACTGGTGGGAATCTGGGATCTCTTGTTGAGGCGTTGATTGCAGAGTCAATAAGTGCTTGTATTAAAGGCAGAGTTGGTTCTGGAAAACCAATACAACCCCTTAGAGACAATTCGGGAAATGTTTCTATCGTAACAAAGACTCCTGTTTTTTCTAGGAGTTTATCCGGAACATGCTCAGGTTTTAAGATCTTTTTTTCTCTAACATAAGTTTCTATAGCCTCTCTAGCCATTAAAATCAGCATTTTACCCTCTTCTAAAGAAAACATTGAAATCACCTTATTATAAACAAGTACTTCCTTGGGATCTTATCTTCCTTAATAATCTCAAAATCGCACCTCTCACATTTTTTGAAAGAAGAGGTTTCACCAAATAGATTGGGGATTTCTGTCTTCTTCAACTCTCCTTTGCAACAAGGACACCTTAAAATCTTTCTTTTACTCTTCCTCATATCTACTCTTATTCCAATCTCTGGAATTAATGCAGCTATTTTTTTAATTCTCCCCTCGCTTACCCTATATTTTGGATTTTTTTCAGTGATAATTTTTTTAACTTTTTTTCCAAGTTCTCTTTGAGTCTCGACTATTTTGTGTCTTCGCATTATTTCAATGACTGTTTGCTCGATAAGGTCATCATCTGGAATCGCATAATCCCCATTCATACCCTTATTCTATCCTCTATAATATTTATTTACTTTTGAGGTGTTAATTCATCCAAGAGAGAGAGGTCAGTGTTAAGTAATGTTTTTTCAATGTCAATCGCTTTCTTAAGGTCGATTAGGTCTGCTTTTATATCTTTGCGATTATATGTAGAGAGCAATATAAAAAAAGTGAGATCTCCTGTTACTGGACCATATTTCTCTGATAATTTCTTTATTTCACGGGCAACCTTATAAGGAATCTCTATGCTCTTAATGGATTTTAAAGCGCTTTCAATGTCTGTATCTTTTTTTTCCAACCTATGCGGTATAAGTTCTAGATCCAAAGCAATAAGATTTTTTACTCTTTTTCCGCTTAATTCTATATCATCTATCGTTACCGTTTCTCTTCCCTCTTTTTCAGCATTTAAAATTGCAAGATGAAGAATACCACTCGTCAATTGTCGAGGATATCTCTTCACAAATTCCTCAGAGGTTAGGTGTGCCCAGGATTCCTTTGGTACAATTAAATCAAGTCTTTGAAGCCCTTCCTCGCTATATTTTTCTTTTTTTATTCTTTCTTTTAGTAGAAGCGACAAGAATACAACAAACAACAGACCTCCAATTAAGACTTCTTGGGGCATGGGCATAATAGGATTTCTTATTATATAACTTGGTGCGTGTATTTTATTCGTTATTCCTCAAACTCCTCAAACTCTCAAAAAGTTCTACCTCGTCTCTGACAATATCATCGGAAAAATATACCGTCCAAGGCGATCTTATATTCTCTTTAGCAAATAATATAACCCTCTTTCCAAACAATCTTGAAAATAAGATCTCCATAGAAGTTCCCCAAGAAGGAGTATCACCAAGAACAACAACTACATCTGAATTCATAAGTTTTGATAGGTCGTGCATTATTATAGACTTTGCTAAATCCTTTTCACCATAAAAATTTATTATTTCTCTATAATCTATGTCTAACTGGTCTATTATCTGAAAACCTAATTCTGAAATCTTTTTTTGCATATGCTTAATGTTATCAAAGTCTTCTTTGCTTGCTAGACTTCCAATGACCATGATTTTCATGGTCATGTTTTATTAGATTAGATATTTAAAGATTGATTAAACTCCTTGGAGGCTGTATATGAGACTTAGAGCACATCACTTACTCTGTTTGCAAGGATTTAGAGGCAAAGGATACGACGAGAAATTTGCAAGAGCAATGAAAGAGATTATAAATGTTATAAAATTAAATCCTAATCTAAAGGTAAAGGTAATAGATGAATGCGATATAGTATGCTCTTTTTGTCCATGGAACATTAATAATAAATGTATGAAAGATGGAGTGGATAGAGAAGATGAGATCAAAGAAGGAGACAGAGAAATTCTTAAAATTCTTAAAATTCATGTAAACGCAGAAATGGAACTTAAGGGATTATTTACTCTAGTAAGAAGAAAAGTTCTGAAATTACCTACAATATGCGAAAAATGCGAGTGGTTAGAAAGAGGGGTCTGCAAAGTATGGAAATTTTTACCATAGGAACGAGTACCAGAAGCATAGAAGAGTTCCTGGAAATTATTAAAGAATATAAAATAGATAAGGTACTGGATGTTAGAAGGTTTCCTACATCTAAATTGGAGCATTTCAAAAAGGAAAAATTAAAAGATGCTCTGAATAAAGAAAAAATACAATATTTTCACATAGTAGAGCTTGGCGGATATAGAGGGGGTTATAAAGAATATGTGAAAACTGAAGAATTCAAAAAAGGTCTTGAGATGTTGATAAAAATAGCTAAAGAGTCTAAGGCAGCGATAATGTGTGCTGAACTCTTATTCTTTCGCTGTCATAGGAGATATATCTCTGATAAATTACTTGAATTGGGGATGGAGGTTACACACATATTGGATATCAAGAGATCTTATGCTCATAAAATAAAAAGTGCATAAAATAAGAAGGTGATTGAATTGACACTCGCATATAGGACTGTAGAGGTAGATACGAAAGGTGACGTAGACTTAGTAGACATAACCGAAAAGATAGCCCTTTTATTGGGAGAACTAGATATCAACGATGGAGTTGTTACCATATTTGTTCCTGGCGCTACAGCAGCGATAAGCACCATAGAATACGAACCTGGTTTATTAGAGGATTTTCCCAATGCTTTAGAAAGAATAGCACCAAGTAACGTAGAATATGCTCATAACAAAACGTGGGGTTGCGACAATGGAAAGAGTCACGTTCGAGCCGCTTTCTTGGGACCAAGTCTGGTGGTACCTTTTAAGGGAAAAAGACTTATGCTTGGAACTTGGCAGCAAGTAGTTCTCTGCGAGTTCGATACCAGACCGAGAAAAAGAGAGATTGTACTCCAAATTATGGGTGAATAGAACATGCGCAGGAGGAGAGAATACGAGAAGATAGCCTTAGAAAGGATAGAGATTTTAATGAATCTCGCAGATAAAACCTACAAGGATAGTCCAGGATACGCTCAAAGGTATTTGGACATTGCAAGGAAGATAGGCATGAAAACAAATGTAGGCATTCCTAAAAAGTGGAGGTTTCGAATGTGCAAACATTGTAAAAAATTCCTGATATTCGGTCAAAACTCTAAGGTAAGACTTTCAAAATCTAAGGTAGTAGTAAAGTGTTTAAACTGTAACAGGTACTTTAGAATACCGTACATAAATGAGATAAAGAACAAACGGAAGACAAAAATGGAAAGGGTAAGACTTTAGTATAATTAAACCCAACTAAAACGGAAGAATTTATATGAAAGCGAGGTATACTTAAGGTGGAGGTGTCCTATTGCCAACGGTTTACGATGTTCCGCCAAATGTCCTTATAGAAAAGGTATCAAAAGAATTAATGAGCAGATATGATATAACGCCGCCTCCTTGGACTCCATTCGTTAAGACAGGAGTTCACAAAGAGAGGTCACCAGATAATCCAGATTGGTGGTACGTAAGATGTGCGGCATTGCTTAGAAGGTTATATGTAGACGGTCCAGTTGGAGTCTCAAGATTGAGAACAAAATACGGTGGAAAACAAAGAAGAGGATCTAAACCAGAGAGATTTAGGAAAGGTAGTGGATCCATAATTAGAAAAGCGTTGCAACAACTCGAAAAAGCGGGTCTAGTTCAAAAGACGCCTAGAGGAAGATCGATATCTAATTTGGGAATGAGTTTGTTGGATAATTTAGCCGATAACATAATAAAGGAAAATCCTGAATTAGCCAAATTAGGGTGATAAAATGTACGATGAAGAGGAATTAGAGCAACTCAGGAGGAGAAAACTGCAAGAACTGCAGGCTCAACAGCACGCTCAGATTCAGGAGGCCATAAGGCAAGAAGAGATAAGACAGGAGTACGAACTGAAGAAAAAAATGATTCTTAAGAAAATACTGACTCCAGATGCAAGAAGCAGGCTAACCAACTTGAGAATGGTGAAACCTCAGTTTGCGGAGCAAGTCGAGTTGCAATTGATTCAACTAGCACAGACAGGTAGACTGCAGGAACAAATTACTGATAACCAATTAAAAGAACTCTTAAAAAAGATTCAAGGCACTAAAAAGGATATAAAGATAAAGAGGGTCTGATGAGAGTAGGACTACTTTATAGTGGAGGAATGGATAGTTCTTTTTCTGCGTTAATACTCGCTGCTCTGGGTTATGAGGTTAAACTGACAACCGTAAATTTTGGTTTGTTGGATTCATGGAGAGCGGCTAGGGAAAGCGCAAAGGCTTTAGGCTTTTCACATAAAATAAAAAGATTAGATAACGGTATTTTGAAGAAGTGTGTTAGTATAATTATCGAAGACGGCTATCCGAACAATGGACTGAATTATATACACAAGCAGGCAATCTTGAACTTATGCCATGATTTTAATTGTATAGCTGATGGTGTAAAAAGGGAAGATAGAGCACCAAAGCTATCATATGAAGAGATCCAATCTATGGAAATGAAGTGGGGACTTAGATATATTCAACCACTTTTAGGTTGGAACTCAAAAGAAATAAGGCATTTCTGCAATAAATTCCTAATCGTTGAGGAAGATGAGAGCGACAAAATATTCAAATCTGACTACGAAGCAGAAATTCGTGAGTTGATAAAGCAAGAATATGGGGAAGGATATATCCGAAAAATATTCCCGAACCACAAACAATCTCATGTAATAGGTTGGAGGAATTCGAGTGGCAAGATATATTCCATTAAGCAAGAAACTTCGACTTGCAAAGGCAAATAAACAAAATAAACCCGTCCCTCTATGGGTAGTGATGAAAACGAAGATGAGAGTAAGATCTCATCCTAAGAGGAGACATTGGCGAAGGACAAGGCTAAAGAGGTGAGTGCATGGAAAGAACCTACACGATACCTCTCAGGAAAGCAAAACAGGTTCCAAGAAAAAAAAGAGCGCCAAGAGCAATAAAGTTTGTAAAATCATTCCTTGCAAGACACATGAAGACTTCTGAGGATATGATCTACGTTGAACCCGCGATAAATAGAAAGATTTGGGAAAGGGGGATAGAAAAACCTCCCTCCAAAATAAGAGTTAAAGCCGTTAAAGATGAAGATGGTTATGTAACCACAGAGTTGGTAGAATAGATGATCGTAAGAGGAAATTTTGATGGAAACCCAAATATAGGAGTTTTTGCCTTGGCAACCGATAAAATTGTGATGATTCCATCAACCCTCACAAAGAGCTCAGAGAAATACGTAAAGAAGGCTTTTACGTTGCACCCACTTAGAATTACAGTTGGTGGGAGCCCTCTTATTGGCTGTCTTTCGGCAGGGAATTCGAATGGATTGTTGTTTCCTTGGTATGTGTCTGAGATTGAAATAAATAAGATAGCGAGGAATTATGATATAAAAATAGGCATCATTCGTGATAGATTTACGGCCTTAGGAAATTTGTTACTTACAAACGATTACGCTGCATTGGTACATCCAGATTTATCCAATGAAAGTATAAATATCATAGAAGATGTTTTGGATGTTGAGGTTCAGAGAGGAATTATTGCGGGAATGAAAACTGTTGGTGCCCTCTGTACAGTTACAAACAAAGGCGCCCTATTACATCCAATGACTAAAGAAGAAGAGGTAGAGTATTTGGAGAACCTCTTCAGAGTTTCAATGGACATCGGTACGGTAAACCATGGCTTTCCTTACGTGAGTATAGGTATGATCGCAAACTCGAAGGGCATTCTAACAGGGTCTGCAACCACTGGACCAGAAATTGCCAGAATAGAAAATGCTTTGGGTTTCTTGGATTGAGGAGGCCAGATCGTGATAAAGAGATATGAGATTTCAGGAAGAGTCCGCATGGGGAGATTTGTTCAAACCTTTAGGAAAGAATACGACGCCCTTAGCGAAGAAGATGCAAAAGAAAAGATATTATCTCATTTCGGTAGTAAACACCGAAAGAAAAGAAGACTAATAACCATAGAAGAGATAAGAGAGTTGCCTAGAGAAGATTGAGGGGGTTTTGAGTGATGGAAGGATCTGAAGAAGAAAGAAGGGAGCTTCAACAACTTTTGATGCAGTTAGAGATTTACTCAGCTCAAATTGAAGGTTTAAGACAGCAAAATGATCTGATTAACTCATCCATAGTAGAGCTCCTTACCACAGCCCAAACACTAGAAGAGATAAGTGTCCTAGATGATGGTTCTGAGGTTCTAACACCTATAGGCGCAGGATCTTACGTCTACGCTAAGTTAGCAGACACAAAAAATGTTGTATTTGGATTGGGCGCGAATGTTGCAATGGAGAAGAGCATATCTGAAGCAAAAGATAGTATTGAAACCAGAATCGGAGAGTTACAGGCAGCCCAAGAAGAAATACAAAAAAAAGTGGCAGATCTTGTAGAAAAGATAGAAAAAATAAGGCCAAGGGCAGCCTTATTGGCTGAAAAGTTTCAATCGGAGTTGAGATGATTTGTTTGATGGTTTAAAATATAGATTTGATGATTTCGCAAGTTCATTATCGGCTAAAATCGCATCCAAAGAAAAAGAGGAGCGCCCTAAGATAAAAGATAAAATGAAGGGTCTTTTACGCGGTGAAATTTTTTTAAATGAAGATGATTTGGGAGATATTCTTTTTGAACTTGAAATAAATCTTTTAGAGAGTAACGTTGCTTTAAATGTGGCTGAAGAGATCAAAAATTCTGTAAAGGATCAGTTGGTAGGAAAGCCCATAAAAATCACCTCAAAGAAGAGTGAAATAGTAAGAGAAGTTTTGAAAAAGGCAGTATCGGATGTAATAACGCATGATTCAATAGACATCGTAAGTATTATCAAAAAAAAGCACCTTTCTGGAGAACCTGCAGTAATTCTTTTTGTAGGGGTGAATGGAAGCGGTAAAACTATGACTATTGCAAAATTAGCAAAGAAATTGATGGACAAAAACATTTCGGTCGTGTTATCAGCCTCTGATACATTTAGAGCAGGGGCAATAGAACAGTTGGAAAAACACGCTAGTAATTTAGGTATACGGATTATAAAACATAAGAAAGGATCTGATCCTGCGGCAGTTGCTTTTGATGCCTTAAAACATGCTAAGGCAAAAAATAGAGATGTTGTTTTGATAGATACATCTGGAAGAATGCAAACGAACATAGATTTAATGAACGAAGTTAAGAAGATAAGCAAGGTAGTAAATCCCGACTTTGTAATATTCGTAGGAGATGCCCTAGCTGGAAACGATGTTGTAGATCAGGCAAAGGAATTCGATAAAGCCATAGGAATAGATGCCTCCATTCTAGCGAAGGTAGATGCTGATACAAAGGGAGGCGCGGCTATTTCTCTATCCCATGTGCTAAAAAAACCTATATTATACCTCGGAGTTGGTCAAGGATACGAAGATATGCGAGAATTTAATCCTGAGGAAATATTAAATCTCATTTTTTGAAAATATCTACATCTGGGACAAGAATAATTTGATATTATAGTTAAAACAGCGATATTATTCCTAGAGTTGAGAGCGTTACTATCGTACCCGCTATAAATACTCCCAACCCGATTGAAAGAATTGCTCTTTTTTGTTCGACGTCGAATATAAAAGCCGCGAGACTACCGGTCCATGCCCCCGTAACTGGTAGAGGAATTGCAACGAATAGGGTTAGACCTAACGCGCCGTATTTTTTCACCAGATTTTCCGTCTTTTTTCGGGTTCTGACAACCGATCTTTCGAAAACATAATTGAGGAAATTTACTCTTAAGGAATAATCTAATAGATAGTTGAGCCAAAATAAGATGATAGGAACGATTCCAATGTTAGTAATCACGCAGATAGTAAAAACATATTCAACAGGAAGTTTGTACGCCAGTATTCCAATGGGAATCGCCCCTCTAAGTTCTATGAGTGGTAAAATAGATACGAAGATCAATGCGATCTCAGGTTGAACTATATTTTGTAAGTTTTCTGCCCAAATCCATAGATCCATGAACTTTTTTCATGCAGGTAATTATTAAAATGTTTGGATCAACGATTCACAAAGTAACAGTTATTAAAGAACTATATAAAAAAGAGAAGATTTTTGAGTTTACTGCAGAGTGACAAACACCGATATAAGACCTTTCCTGATTCTAAAGGCTCTAACTTGAATAGCTGATTTAATTCTTATTTCTTGTTCTGATAACCTGATGGTTCTCGTAGCCCTTTCGCACTCCTTGTAAGAGGTAGTCGAATCTACCGTTCTTGGAATTAGCTTCTCGGACAATGATCTGTTTCGCGCTTTTCTGCACAACATATAACTGGAGCCATTCATCAAAAGGAGTCAACTGAACTGTTAAACCCTCATCGCTGGTGACTATGCTGAAGTGCTCCGGTAGGTTTATGATGGCCTCTCCATTGATGAGCTGCGCGGTGCCTCGCATGTATGTTCCAGCCTCAGGACCTTCAAATGAAACATATACGATTTCCTTGGCGGAATCTGCAGGATGGACTTGTACGAAGTTTTTAGTACCGAGAACGTCAAGATCACCATATACCTCGGCATTTGCTCCAACGTAAAGCCTGTCAGGCGTGTAGAGGCCCCATCCATTTGGAGAGTTTGTTTCACCATAGACTCCGTAGTTAGTTCCAGTGCTAGAAGACGTAAGGCCATATACTCCCCTGCCAGTATCAGAATCTGACTGACCAAAGACTCCGTAGGTTTCTCCAGGGTGGTAAGATGCAAGACCATATATTGCTGTGCCCCCAGTGTTATTCACCTTTAGACCATAAAGTGCACTGCCTGTCCAGGTTTCACCGAAGTGGTCGTGAGGGGGAGTAGGGGGTTGGGCAACACATGCTGTTACAGCCACTACCAAAACAATCGCCAAAACAGCGATTAAAACATTTTTCCTCATACTTTCTCACCTTCTTTTATTTGGTTATTTTTATCATTAGCCCCACACTCAGCGCTAAATTACAAAAAGATTATTTATATCAAGATTTCTGCGTTGCTCAAAATAAGAAAAACATACAATCAACTTATTTTTTAATCATAGTTTGGACTACGTTGGTAAAAAAGACGTTTAGATGATTCTTTTCTGATAAGAAAACGATTTAAAGGTGTATTGTCCTTACGCTGGGCTTATGTTGATGAAAACTGAGGCTACATGCCAAAAAGCCTGCAAGAATATACAAATTTCAAGAATTATTGTTCTATAATTTGATTATTGAAGGTTAATTTTCTAAAAGTTATGAATTGTTTGTATTTTATTAAAATTCCTTCTGAAGTTCGCTCATGGTTTCTAATGCAAGTTTTCTTGCCTCTTCCCCAAGGCTTTCTAGTTCATCAAGGGACAAAGACTTTTGCGGAATACTTTCACATGCTTCCAAAACTAGGCAAATTTTTTTGAGTTTCTCCAAAGATCCTTTAGATATATACGGCTCAACTTCTACGATAATACTCAAAAAATCTTCTCGATATTTGTTATAGAAATCTATATCTATAGGAGAACTGTAATCCCTAAGAGTAAATTCGTACATGAAGTGATTATGTTGATCTATGTCAATAGAAAAACGGTTTATTAGTTTGTAAAGGAGTTTTTTAATGTCTTTTTCCAACTTCTCTCCTGATTCCTTTTTGTCAAGTATTTTATTATATTCAGAATGGAAAATATTCATTATCCTCATTTCATACCCCTTACCGTAAATTTATTTGCGGTGGCGCCCTAACCCTTCCCATAATTTTGAAAACGAGACAGATTTATATAGATTTTGACTCTATTTCGTCGTCTTGTATTTTAAATACAAATCAAGATTTTTCGGTACGTTTACCTCCTTGAGAAGTATGTAATACTCAAAAATTACCTTGGATGATAATATCAGGGGAATGCAACTATTGTATCGAGGTGCCTAACTCTTTTTGAGCAATATGGCATTAGGACCTGCGTTCTCTAAGGTTAGAACATCATCCTTTTTCCAGGCATATAGGTCCAAGATATCTTTCGGTATCGTGATAACCAAGCTAGAACCACAGGCCTCAACTTAACTTTCTTACCCATGGTTATTATGATAATTATCAGGGTATATATAAGTCAGGTTTATTTGTGCAAAAATTATTAAAATTGTATTGTAACTATTACTTAGATAGAATCTTTATTAAAGTATGTTTATCAATAAAGAAATATGAAAACAGTAGCATTTCTCTCAGATTTTGGACTGGAAGATCCTTATGTAGGAGTAGTAAAAGGAGTTATTCTTAAAGAGTGTCCTGATGCAAATATAATAGATATTACACACAATATCATGAAATTTGACATCGTTCATGGAGCCTTGGTTTTGGAATCTTGCTTTGAGTATTTTCCCGCAAATACTATATTTTTGGTTGTTGTAGATCCCGGAGTAGGCCCTAGGAGAAGGGCAATAGTTATCCGTACAGAAAATTACTGGTTTGTAGGTCCTGACAACGGCGTAATTTATCCCTCGGTATTAAAGGATCGTATAAAAGAGACTTTCGAAATACCTATACCAAGTTTGGAGACCCATACGTTTCATGCAAGAGACGTATTCGCTCCTTGTGTTGGTAAGATATTAAAATCAGAAAGATTTGATCTTAAAAAAATATCAGCAGAATCGATAGAAAAATTGAACCTTGAAGAAGCAATTATTGATAAAAAAAAGGTATATGGAAAGATATTGACTATGGATCACTTTGGCAACATAGTCACAAATATAAGATACAAGGACTTAACGATGATATCGGATCCAAAATCGGATGAATATGTAATAAAAACAAAAGGATCTACAATAACTTGTATGTACCATTTCAGTTATTCTGAAGTAAAAGAGGGAGAATATCTGTTAACCATAGGGAGTACAGGAAGGGTTGAATTAGCAAAAAATAAAGGAGACGCGTCTTTAGATATACTTGCTAAATATGGAGATAAAATATATGGAGATAAGATAGAGATACGGAGGAAATCAGGATGAGAGGTCTTTTGGTCGGTAGGTATCAACCTTTTCACAACGGGCATCTCAAGATAGTAACCCAGATTTTGGAGGAGGTTGACGAGATAATAATTGGCATCGGGAGCGCCCAGGTGAGTCACACATTGGAGAACCCTTTTACTGCTGGAGAAAGGGTTATGATGATATCAAAATCTTTAGCAAAAGCAGAGATAACGTATCCTTATTACATAATTCCTATACCAGATCTCGGGAGAAATGCATTGTGGGTAGCCCATGTAGAGACTTTAACACCACCATTCGAGATAGTTTACTCTGGGAATTCCCTCGTTCAAAGGTTGTTCAAGGAAAAGGACTATAATGTAAAAACTCCCCCTCTATACAATAGAATGGATTACTCCGGTACCGAGATAAGAAAAAGGATGTTACTCGATAAAGAGTGGAAAGATTTTGTTCCAAAGGAAGTTATAGAGGTTATAGAGGAAATTGATGGAATATCTCGTTTAAAAGAGATAGCAAAAGAAGCTTCTCCCGATTTGACAGATCAATCAGGGGTGATTTAGTGAAGAAAATACGGGATTATTATGATGCTCTGGCAGATATACATGACGAGAGGTACTCTAACCCTTTTTCCAATACATGAGAAGAAAAGAAGCAGCGATTTTAAAGAGTTCTTTGAAGGGAGAGAAATTCCTTGACTTGGGATGCGGGACAGGCTATTACTTAAAAAATGGATTTGTAGGATTCGATATATCGCATAACATGCTTTTGCAAGCAAAGAAAAAAGGAAACCACTTTCTCGTTTTAGGGAACGCAGATAATTTACCCTTCAAAGACTCCACATTTGATTCCGTAATCTCAATGTTCGGTGTATTAAATCATGTAGATTTGAATAGATGCATAAAAGAGGTTAATAGGGTGTTAAAAACAAATGGAGTCTTCATATTTTCAATCGCAAACCTCTATGCTTTACCTTGGATGATTAAAACCTTAAGAAAGAGAGGATTTAATTTTCTGAAGAAACAGATGCAAAAGAAAGCCGGAAAGATAAGAATAAGGATGGGAGACAGGAAATTTTCTGTTATGACCAAATATCACTCGGCAAATGATATCAAGAGAAGCACAAGAAATCTCTTTAAAATCTCATTCTTCCAAGGTATGTTTGTATTTTATTCACCCATTTACAAAGATAAGGTCAAATATGGTTTAAAAAATAAATTCATGGAAAAAATAGATTCCTTTTTTTCTAAATACTTTCCATTTAACAGATTAGGCACCTACATCTTGGTGGTTTGCAGGAAGATCTAAATTCGCCAAAGGGTATTTACGTCATGAATAATATATGAAATATTGGATGGAGGAGGATACATGAGAAGGAAGAGTCTATTGAACCTCAGAAAGAGTTTAGATAGACGACCTCTCGAGTTTGAGAGCAGGATTTCCGAAAAAGAAAAAGAAATTATGTTTTTTGTGGAAAAAGTTCCTGTTACAGCTCCTGTAACAACAAAAATAATAAATGCCGCGGACATCATGATCAACCATAAGATAAGAAGACTCCCCATCGTCGACTCCGGAACAAGACGTATGATCGGTATATTATCCGCCACCGATATAGTAAATTTTTTGGGGGGAGGAGAAAAATACAAAATCATTGAAAAAAAATGTCAGGGCAACTTTTTTGCTGCTATAAACCTTTCTGTCAGGGAAATAATGTCAAAGGAAGTCATCTCTATTAACGAAGATACTACAGTAGAGGAAGCCATAGAAAAGATCGTGAAGAATAGGGTTGGCGGTTTACCTATAACGAATGAAGACGGCAAGGTAATAGGCTTTATTAGTGAGCGGGACTTTGTGCGTCACATATCTGAAACCCTGGTTGGATATAGCGTAGGGGATGTTATGAGTAGAAAGGTTATTACAGCGAGTCCGGATATGCGGTTGATTGACCTAGCAAAGTTAATTATTTCTAAAGGTTACAGAAGATTACCTGTTTTACATGAAAACGAATTGACAGGGATAATCTCAACCAGTGATCTTATTAGGGCGCTGGGGAAGGGAGAAATCTTCGATCACTGTACAATATGCGACGGTTGGGATATAATGAATATTTCCATAGAGAAGTTCATGAGTAGGGATGTATTATTCACAAATCCTGACAAAGATTTGGGTGATATAGCACGTATAATGGATGAGAAGACTGTAGGAGGATTACCTGTCTTAGAAAATGGTAAAATAGTTGGAATGATTACGAGTTTTGACTTGCTTCGCTCCATATATTCTTAACTCGTGATTAAATGAGGATTGCAGTAATATCAGACATGCACCTTGGCTTTGGATACGGTACTGAAAGATGGGATGATAGTTTTATACAGGGAGAAGAGGCAATCCAGTCCGCGATTTCCTTTAAACCGGATATAATACTGATTGCGGGGGACATATTCAATTCTAAAAACCCATCTCAAGAGGTTTTTACAAGAGCTTTTAAGATATTTGGACATGCTCTCCATTCTGATTCTGAAGTTAGACTTGTATCGTGTAGTTCTGAATTCTCTTCTCTTGCTTTGAAGGGAATTCCGGTAGTAGCCATCCACGGAACCCATGAAAGAAAAGTAGTTGGAGAGACAAATCCTGTCAAAACCATGGGTGCCGCGGGTTATATGATATACCTCCACCGTTCAAGCGTAGTATTTAAGAATGGAGAAAAAATTGCCGTGCACGGATTGAGTGGAGTTCCCGAGAGATATGCCTTCAATGCCTTAAAGAAATGGGATCCTACGCCTTTTGAGGATGCTATAAACATACTCATGCTACATCAATCTATTCATCCCTTTATATATTCAGGCAGGGAACCTCCTACAATTAGAATCGAAGACCTTCCTGAAGACTTTGATTTAATCGTAAATGGCCATATACACTGGAATGTTGAGGATAGACATCCTTGTGGCACCCCCCTTTTAATACCTGGCAGTACAGAAAGAACTCAATTGAGGAAAAAAGAGTTAAGACCTAAGGGTTTTTATATCGTAGACTTTCCTTACGAATTAAAATTCGTAAAATTGAAAACACCCCGTCAATTTCATTTCAAATCTTTCTTTTTTGAAAATGCAAACCAAAAAGAAATACTGGATGGTATAAAAGAATATTTAGAAGGTATTATTTTTCAAAATAAAAAACCACTAGTAAAATTAAAGTTAAAAGGATTCGTAAAAGCCAAACCAGACATTGATACAGTACAAAAGGATTTCCCTAATCTCATAATCAACATAGACAATGAACTTAAAACTCCTGGAGAGTCCAAGATTGATTTTTTAAGGGAGTTGAGGAGTAAAAGATTCTCGATCGAAGATTTTGGAATTGAAATCTTAAAAGCAGAATTAAAGAAGAGAGATTTCGATCTTAATGTAGAAACCGAGGAGATTTATGAACTCTTTCTTAAGGGAGACGAAAAATCTATCGAAAAGATTTTCCAATTGGAGAAAGGAGAATGATCACGAGGGTATCCCTAAAGAATTGGAAGTCTCACAGAAACAGTGAACTTCTCTTCTCTCCAGGCAGTAATGGAATAATAGGTAACGTTGGATCCGGAAAAAGTTCTATAATGGATGCTATTGTATTCGCCTTATTTGGTTCTTTTCCAAGGTTGAAGGCCCAAAAGATCCGGATAGACGATGTATTGATGAGAAGACCTTACCGGGAGAAAAGTTCAACTGTTATAGTAGACTTCATAGCGCCAAATGGAAGAGAATACAGCGTTAAGAGAGTTATAGAAAGGGGAAAAGGAACTACTCTATCAGAGATCAGATACAAAGACAATAATAGACTTTTGGAAGGACCACACTCAACAAAGGTAACAGAACTGATTGAAAGAACTTTAAAAGTTGATTACGAACTGTTTACCAGAGCCATATATGGAGAACAAAATAAAATTGATGATTTTTTGGAGATACCCAGAGGAAAAAGGAAGAACAAGATTGATGAACTCCTTAGGTTAGAGAAATTTGAGCAAGCCAGAAAGAACACTCACCAAATAAAAAATTTATGCGATAGTTTTTATAAAGGTCTAGAAAATGCCATAGAAGGATTTGATCTGGATAAAGAAAAAAAAGAAATCGAAAATATGGAGAAAGAGATCAGAAAAGTAGATATAAAGACCAAAAAAGTTAACGAGGAAATAAGAAAGACTGAGAAAGAATTAGAATCTGTTAAAAACGAACTTAAGTACCTTGATGATTTGGAAAAAGAATATAATCGAATTTTAAGCGAAATTGATTTTTTAAAAACCAGAAAAGAAGAGTTAGAGCAAAAGAGATCTCTTTTATTAAGGGACGTTGACCCTTCCCTTATTGAATTAGAGAATATAGAAGATGTGATAAATAAACTTTCTCAAAAAAGAAGCGAAAATAGGGATAAAATTAGAGAAAATAGAGAGATCTTAGGTGAAAAAACAAGAAAAGAGGCGATTTTAACATCTCAAATAAAATCGATGGAGGAAAAGATAAAGAACCTCGAAGAAGATGTAAAGAATCTTGAAGATGAGGAAAAGAGACTGAAACATTTTATAGATGAGTTCGAATCACTGGAAGCCATAAAAAAAGAGATAGTAGAAATCCAAAAGAAAACCTTTTCCAAGGAAAAAGAGATAGAGATAGAGATAAATGAAAAAAATTCTATTTTAGATGGATTATTTTTAGAAAAAGAAATCTTTTACGAAAAAAATAATAATTTAAAAAGATTTAAGACAATACTAGAATCAAAAGAAGAACTAATAAAAAACATGGAGGAAGATTTCTCAAATGGAATTGAAATCCTAAGCGCGCATGAGTTCCTAAAAATAGTAGATGAAGTTAGAGATGGGATAAAAAACCTAGAAAAAAAGATTACAACCATGAAACGAATAAAAGATAAAGTTGAAAAAGAAATAAAGTATCTTGATGCTTCAAAAGAGTATAATAAACAATTGCTCATTGATTTAAAGAATTCGACTGCAAAAAAAGACGATATATTGCTTGAATTACAAAGTCTCGCCCCCATGGGAATAGATGAATTTAATGAATACTCCTTTGAAAAAGAAAAAGAACTAGAAAAACTGAAAAATCTCACTCTAGAGATCAAATTGCATATGACAGAGACTAATGATTTGTTGAATACCCTAGTATTCCTAAAAGATAAATGTCCAATTTGCGAATCTCAAATAAACCATGAGAAGAGAATTGAAATTGAAAAAAATCGTAGGAAAGAACTTGAAAGTTACAAAACAGAATTGAAAAATACAGAAAAGAAGGTAAGAAAATTAGAAGAAACCTTATCTGGACTAAAAGAGATTAAAGAAAATATTTCAGATCTTTTACATGAAAAAAAGGTATTAGATGAGAAATTATTGAAAAAAGAGGAAATTGAGGAAAAATATAAAAAATTAGGCGAAAAAGAGAAAAAATTAAGGAAAAGGGAAGGAATTATACTCACGAAATTGGAGAGTTGGGAGAATTTAAAAGAGAAAAATACCAAAGAATTAACGATATTTCAAGTAACATTAGAAAAGTTAGAAAATTTAGAGAAATTAAGGGATGAAATAGACTCAATTAAAAGGAGTATATATGAATTAGAGGCTGAAAATACAGAAAAAAGATTGAAAGATGCGGAAATGGATATAGATATTTTAAAAAGTTCTATTCAAGAATTAATGAGCTCTAAACAATTAATAAATGCTAAATGCAGGGAAAAAGTTGCTGATTTAGAGAAGAATTATGAAAAGTTGAGAGTATTAGAAAGAGATGTAAAAGAAAAGAGAAAAAAGAAAATAGATCTGAAAAGAATGAAGATAGAAATAAAAAAGGCTAGGAAAGAACATAAAAAAATAGAAAAACACTTGAAAGATGTTAAAACTTATATCGAAAAATTGGAAACAGATTTTGAAGAAATTGAAAAGAAAATAGAAAATCTAAAAAAGATCAAAGAGGCAAGAGAAATACAGATTACTGTTGAAGAGATTAAAAAGAACCATGATTATGCGAAAAGAATATTGAATACGATAGATTACGATCCTGAAAGACTAGTTTTAGTGAAAAATAAAAGTTATGAGCTTGTAGAAAAGAAAGAAAGACTGAAAGGAATAATAAACCAATCAAAAATGCAGCGTAGTATTTTCATTGAAAATATAGAGACATTAAGGGAGAAAATAAAGGATTATGAGAATAAACTAGAAAAAATAGAAAAAATGAAACATCTAACAAGTCAAATCCAAATATTCTCTGATTCATTAGCGGCAACACAGATATCTTTGAGAAGAGAGTTTATCGATGCTGTTAACTCAGTTATGAGCGATATTTGGAAAAAATTATACCCTTACGGTGATTATCAGGATATGGAGCTATTCGTAGATGAAAAGGGAGATTACATCTTAAAGTTAAAAGAGAAGAATGGGGGTTGGATAGACGTTGAGGGTTTAGCCAGTGGGGGAGAGAGATCCATAGCATGTCTTGTCATGAGAGTCGCTTTTTCTATGGTATTGGCGAGAAATTTAAGTTGGCTAATATTGGACGAACCAACTCATAATTTGGATATGCTATCCATATCTAAACTCTCCACCACACTGAGAGAAGGCATTACAGATTTTGTTGATCAAATATTTTTGATAACTCATGAGGAATCGTTAGAAGACGCAATAACGGGATCATTATACAGATTGGAACGCGACAAAGAGAGTGGTGGAATCACTTATCCCGTATTGATCTCGACTTCTGACGATATTTAATAAATTATTAAGTTTGATAAATAATTAATTGACTTCTATTACCCTCTTAACCATTGTTATCGTAGTGTTTTCACTCACACCTTCCACAGCATCTACGATAAAGCCGATGTCACCTTTGTACCAAGTGTAGATATATCCAAATGTGTAATATTTTCCTACAGCATTTGTATACTTGGTAACGACCACACCATCCATTCTTTCAGTACTTTTATTGGCTTTATCAACACCCATGCCGTCCAATCTCCTTTGCATCTCTTCTTCTGTGTCTTCTAGAGTATCTCCTCTCACAATATGGACAAAAACCCTTTTTTCACCCACAAAGTATATGCCTGTCTGGGCCTCGACATTTTCTTTTTTAAACGATATAGGCTTTCGGAATAAACTGGCCCCATTCGGTAGATTTTCCGTAGGGAAAGATAGCAAGGGAACTACTTTAACACCCGGTATGATTTTTTGCTCTTTCAATGTCAATGAAGTGACCTCTTTTAGCACTTGGACGTCAACTGTTTCAGCGCTGTCAGTTATCAAACTCACACGATTTGAGGTGTAAGTGTAAACATAACTGACCTTTTTTCCGATGTTTTCATAGAAAGTGAGATCAAAGTCATCTATTTTTACTGGTTTTCCAGTTCCAGAGACTCCCATGTCTTGTAAAATTAATTTCATCTCAGAATTTACTGTAGAATTGTCAGGACCCTCTAGAATATGGACGTAGAGACTAGGGACACCTTTTACTGAGTATACGCCAATTATATGCTTTATATTCTCCCCCGGAACAGTGATAATTGGATCATCACAATTATTACACTCCACTCCTTCGGGAAGATTATCCGCTGGAAGGAAAAAGACTAATTTTGGAGACGGCTTTGGCTTTACTTTTTCTTTTGGTACTAGAGGCTCAGGATCTTCAGGATCCAAAAGTCCATCTTGGTCAGTGTCGTTTGAGAAAGGATCTGTTCCAACAGATCTCTCGTAATCGTCATCCCAACCATCTTTATCAGAGTCGATCTTTTCTTGGGTAGCGATGCATCCTAGAAAGATGCTGAGAAGAATTATAACCAAACATAATCTTAAGTACTTCTTCGAGGACATGAAATTATTTTTATTGCTATGTATTTATACTTTCAGAAGGGGATCATATTTTACCTTAGACTGAAATTATCCTATCTTACCTTATCACCCCCTCTCTACACCCCCATATAAAGAAGGGGTAACGCACCAAAATCATAGATTTTGGGCGTGCTAATAATCGAAGATTATGTGCAGCGCCCCTCTTTCTACACCCCCATATAAAATTTAGAGTGAAAAACGATTTTTTTTCATCGAACTAGTCAGTTACAGTCTCTAGTTCACTCATTATGCTCCAGACAAGAGTCCTAGCGTGTACAGGTATGTTTGGGTCATTGCTTACCTCATCCAATATTGAAATCGCAGAACTTGCCCTGATGGTTGGCGTTCCTTCTTTAGAAATTAGTTTACTTCTTGCCTCATCTGCAGCCCTTCTTATGTTTCTCGGTACTGAGGTGTCTTCTATTATCCTGCTCAATGACTCAGCACAGTGCTCAAGTTTCTTTTGAGGTTTCATTATACCACCTTCATGTTAGACCAAATCAGATATAAATCATCAAATCACTAAAACCTTTCGATAAGTATGGAAGATAAGGGCATAGATAACATGGCTAAGTTGCTACTCGCGGGGGGAAAGATGTTGGGGTACCACTGTAAGGAGTGTAAAGTGCCCTTATTTGATTTAAATGGTGAAGTGATTTGTCCTTCTTGCAATAGAAAATACGCATTCGAAGAAGAAGCGAAGAAAAAGGAAGAACATTTAGAAAAAGTTAAAGTTGAGAGAGTAGAGAAAGAAACTGAACTAGAAAAGAACCTGTGGAACACTTTGGATAAACTAAGCAATGAACTAATAGAAGGAGATACAAAAGACGTGAACGAAATTTTGAGCAAAATGGACTCGGTAGTCTCTCTAATAGAGAAAATAAAGAGAATAAAGAAATTATGAAAAAAATTAGAGTAGGATCTTCTTGACTTCACTTTTTACCTTTTCCACAGAATCTTTTGGAGCATATATTCCCATTGTCCACCTCGAGATATAAGTAGTCTGCAGCGATCTTGCTAGCGGAGATATATCCGCTAGATCAGTTATGGTCCACCCGTCATTCATTCTATACTTTATAGAAATCTTCATCTCCTCGATGGGAGGAGGAAGGGGTACATCAATTAACACAAAACCATTTTCCAGACCACATTTTCCTGCAATCTCTTCTTCTAATTCCAAATGTTTTTTTTCATCTTTTCCTACTTCTCTTATTAACCAATCTCTTTCTGATTCTTCAAAATCAGTCCACCTCTTTGTTATGACTCTTTTAAAAAGATTTCTTGTCTTAAATCTTAAAAATATATCTTTAGGATATCCTTCGGCGTTATTTAAAAAATTAAAAAACTCATAATCATCCATTCTCATGAAATCCAAGGGCAAAATATTTTCATATTCCAAACGTCTTTTGATTGCTCTGATGAGCATTTCCTCGGCTATACGCTTGGTGTGATGATTATAAACGGTTGGATACATCAGATCTCTCGCTACCAACATTGCCTCTGCTGCCTGTACCCCTCCCTCTTCTATGGTTAGGTGTTGTTTGTCCTCTATCTCTACGACGTCCAGGGTTTGTATCACTCTATCCAAATCTATTATTCCATAGGCTACTCCAGAATAGTAAGCATCCCTAACCAGATAATCCATCCTATCAACGTCTAGTTCTCCTGTAATGAGGTTCCCAAGGATAGGAGAATCGCTGATTCCTTTTACGAGATCTGAGATATGTTTAGGTGATAAGCCGTTATCGTTTAGTATATCGGATATCTCAGTGCTTTCTATCAATATCGCCGAAATATCTTCATGACTCATGTTGGTGGCTCTTTCAGAGACATGAGAAAGTGGACCGTGTCCTATGTCATGCAGTAAAGAAGCGATTCTTAGTACTTCTTCCTCAAAAGAAGAAAAATATCCCCTAATCCTGAGTTCATTCATGACCCTACCGGCTAGATGCATACTTCCCAAAGAATGCTCAAATCTTGTATGATTCGCACCAGGATAGACTAAATAGGTAGCGCCCAACTGTCTTATAAATCTAAGTCTTTGAAAGGGAGGGAGATCTATAAGGGAAAATTCCAGTCTTGAAAGTTTTAAATCACCGTGTATCGGATCCCTTATCACGGTTTTCAAGTTACATCCCAAGATAAGGCTTTTATACATGGTATATAAAGTTTAAACATGCATAGGTGAATGTTTATGTTTCGCCCTAGAGGAACAAGGGACTTTAACGAAATTGATATGCAAAAGAGAGAATTCGCTAGAAAAATTATCAAAGACTGCTTTGAAAGCTATGGATACAGAGAAGTAATGACTCCGACCTTTGAACATCTAGAATTGTTTACCATAAAGTCAGGAGACGAGATAAGGGATTCTATGTACACATTTAAAGATCGAGGGGGGAGAGATCTTGTCCTCCGTCCTGAGTTAACCGCGCCAATAATAAGATTTTACGTGAACGAATTACAAAGTTATCCAAAACCCATTAAGATATCATATTTTGGGAATTGTTTTAGGTACGAAAGACCCCAAGCAGGTAGATTTAGAGAATTTTGGCAATATGGTGCCGAGTGCATTGGATTTTCTGAGATTGAGGCTGAGGCAGAAGTCATTACTATGGCTGTAGATTCCTTAAAAAGATTGTCTTTGAGTGATTTTGAATTATTTATCGGGCATTTGGGCGTTTTAAGAAAGGTTTTGGAAGAGAACGGTGTTGAAGAAAACCATCAAAATCGCATAATGGGTTTGATAGACAAGGGAGATTTTAACGCATTGGATGAGTATTTGAAAAACCTTTCTATTCAGAAAGAGGCTGTATATTCTATAATTGACCTAAAAGGAGAACCAGATCTGGTTATAAAAAAAGGAAATGATATTTTGAAAGATTCGCATTCAAGGTTGTCCATAAATTATCTGAGAGAACTTGTTAAAATATTGAAATTATTTGATTTGAGAGATTTTAAAGTAGATCTAGGTATTGCGAGGGGTTTGGACTATTACACCGGGATGGTATTTGAGATATATCACAAGAGACTAGGCGCTCAAAGCCAGATATGCGGTGGTGGAACATATGAACTTTCAGAGTTATTTGGCGGAGAAAAAACAGGAACCACAGGCTTTGCCTTTGGATTTGATAGAATATTAAATGCTTTAGAAAAAGAAAAGGTAGAAACACCTGTTTCTCCACCAACAAAGGTATTTATCGCTCCCGTTGGAAGCGTACCCAGAGAAATCATAATAAAAATCAGCCAGACCCTGAGAATAAATAATATTTCCTCGTCATTCGATCTTATGAATAGAAAACTCGCCAAAAACTTAAGTTACGCGGATTCTTTGGGCATCCCGCATGTATTGATAGTTGGTGAAGAGGAAGTTTCCTCTGAAAAATTTACGCTTAGGGACATGAAGAGCGGAGAACAACTTAGATTATCCCTCGATGAGTTGGTAGACTACTTGAAATAGAATTATTGTATTTTACCTTTTCATAATATACCCTTTATTATATAGAACGCCTCCCAAAGCTATGAGAAGGATAATTAAAGCAGAAACACCATAAATCTTATTTCTTCTTTGTTTAGCCTCTTCCTTTACCTGTTCGGATATATTTTTACCTTCTTCACTAAATTTAACCGATTTTTCAGCGAGTTCTCCGGCAACGGAGTAGGAACCTAATTTGAATGACTCTTCAGCATTGTTAATTAGAGATTCCGCTGTTTTAATCTTTTCATCTGCTAACTCAGACTCTCCTCCCAGAGATACCATCTCGTCATATACCTTCTTTGCCTCTTCGAACTCTTTTCTAGCGGCTGTTAGCTTAACTTCTGCAGCCTTCCTTGAGAGGATGTCTAAGACATGTTGCCCTGATATAGAAGCCGCTTGGTATGATTTTCTTGCCTTATCTATAGCGGTTTTATAGTCTCTATTTTGATAGGCATTCTTTGCATCTTTTAAAAGTAATACAGACTGGTTGAGTAATATCTTGGCATCCATTGCCTTCTTTTCTTTTAATTCAATTGAGGAAAGCATTTGTTCGACTCCAATGGTAAGATTCTCAGCCTCTTGAATTTGTCTCTCAGCCTCTTTTACTATCCTTAGATCATAAATGACCTCTTCTACTCTTTTTGAACTCTCTATAGATGCCTTAAATTGGTTTATTGCATCGCTGTATTGATTGTTGTCGAGGAGTGCTCTTGCATTATCCAATTGTAGGCCTGCCAGTATAAATGTCTCTAATACCTCCCTTGTGTCTATTCCTTCCTTTTCTGCTTCATCTATGCTTGTCTTGGCTATTTTTAGGTTGGCTTCTGCCCTTTTGTTCAATATAGCAAAGTTCTCCTGAGTCTCTGAGAGTTCTTCATCTACGATTTTGAATAGTTTTTCCCGTACTTCTTCTACGCTGGGAAATGTTAAACTATCGAATATTACTTCGCCGTTTACAACTAATCCGGTCCCTACGAGACCATAACTTCTAGCCTCTTCATAATGCACATTGGAATCAAACTCTTCAACTTCTACAAGCCCTTCATAAGTATCTTTTATATTCTCGAAAATAGGTATTTTCGCCGTACATGCATGACAATTATAATTGATGAAAGCCTTTATCACGATAGGTTCGATAGTAATATTCTCGTAAGAAATGTTTTTTAATTCATTTCCCTGAGAAGTGCCTATACATATAAATCCTACGATTGCAAGTAAAATTGTTAACCTTCTCATTTGACCACCGCTTTGTAATCTCCAATCCCCAAACATATATATAAATATCGCTAATCTTTTTAACTTGTCAAACTTATCATTTGGAGGAAGAGGCTTGGAAAGGAAACTTACCCTTACGGTTTTTCTATTACTTCTTTGCATCAATTTATCGCATGCCGCAGAATTAGATGAGATAGAGGTAGTGGAAGGCGACTTACTTGTCTTTGGCAGCGTTACCAGAGATTGGGTAATTTATATAGAAAAAATAGATTTAGAAGAGGATGAAGTTCAGATTTTTGTTCACTATGATAATGTAAGGATATTTAATTGTGAAGACGAATTATGTGAGGATGCAGAATGCGATAGGATAGAACTGGACATTGGAAGTTTTGAGGAAACAACCGATGATATCGAAGATATCTGTAGGGGACAGTACGGTGGCCTAAAATTACATGCTGCTTACCTCGATTATGAGGAAGGAGAAAAGTCGGTTAAGATACAATTCGACGAAAGAGAATCGCCGGATAAGTATAATAAAATATATCAAGAATGGCTCAGCCATTACGGCACTACTGGGGAATACATCCAACTAGAGAGAAGCGGAGATATTATAAGATTAAGAAATGTCCAAGCGGATAATGAAACGAAAAGAGCCATGTTTGAGATAATAAAGGCTGGAAAAGAATACAAAAAAGTTTTTGAGACTGGAAATGAAGAATTTTACGAGAAAGAACACTTTGTTGTTAATCTAGTGGATGCCAGAGCAGGAAAAGCGTTAATAAGGATATTTTCATCTAGACCCGAGACCGCGAAACAAATAGTAATGGCGCCCGACGTATCAGTGATCATAGATGTAAGCGATAGAAACGTAAAATTAGGCGATACGGTTAAGGTTACGATTAAGATTAAAAATTTAGGAAACGAAGTTGCTCAAAACCTAAGGATTACTGGGGGAATACCTGAAGGCGTTGAGTACATAACTAAACCTGTATGGCCGACCGGAAAATCAATCCCTCCAAATGGAGAAGAAGAAGTAACCTATGAAGTAAAGACGAAAGAGGTTGGAACTTTTACAATAGAACCTGTTAAAGTGAGATATTCTGATCCAAGAGGAAAGGACTACGATATAGTATCTGAGGAAATGAAGATAACGGTAACGGGTGAAATCTCAGTAGAAGTAATAAAGAGTTCTGACAAGCATATAATAGACGAAGACGGAATTTTAACGGTAAAAACTGATATAAATAATAGAGGAGATATAACAGTTACAGATATTCAGGTTGCAGATTCTGTCCCTCCTGGTTTTGTTCTTGTCTCGGGAAATCTTATCCATACTTTTCAAGAGATAAAACCTGGAGAGTCAGAGTCATATGAATACGAATTAAAAGGAGTGAAGGCAGGTAAGTACATTTTAAATTCCTCCTCACTTTCTTATAGGGATAATTTGGGCAGGATTGGAAAATCACAATCTAATTCAGTAGATATAGTAGTAAAAAGCAATCCTCCAGAATTAAGAGTCGAAAAAACTATTCAAAACAATCCTATTGAGGTAGAGAGCACGAGTTCAATCACAATAAAAGTAGAGAATATAGGAGAAGGTCCAGCCTCCGAAATATTTGTAACAGATACAATTCCTCCTGCTTTAAAACTAATTGAGGGTCAAATAGAATGGAGGGCTGAGCTTTTACCTCCAAAGAGTGAAAAAACCTTTTCTTATAAGGTAATGTCTATGGATGAAGGAAATATAACCCTCCCAGCATCGAAGGTAAGGTGTAGCGATGATGAAGGCAACGAGTACACGGCTTTAAGTTCTAGTGTTCTCTTACAAGTTCTTCCTAAGGAAAAGCCTTTTTTGAGCGGAATAATAGCATTCTTTAAGAGTATTGTTTGGATTTTAGCAGGCTTGGTATTCGCAATAATATTGGGTGCAACCGCATTATTTTTACATGAAAGGCAAAAGACTAAAAAACCAAGAAGAGGATATACTCAGAAAAGGTATGAGTTCAGGAGGTAAATCTGTGAAGAGATCCTTTCTTCTACTTCTAATCTTTATATCATCCTATTCATATGGTTCGCTCTACATAACAAATCCTGTTGATTCCACCTACATTAACATTCACGCTTCTGAAGAAGATAATGTTATAGTAGTAAGTGAAGAATTGAACGAACAGCAGAAAAAACTTTTATTGCAATTAAAAATTGATAAGATCTATATTGTTGGCGGTCCCGTTGTATTACCTTATTCTCTCGATAGTGAAGCATATAAATTAACTGGCGTAGTTCCAATTAGAATATGGGGCGCTACAAGAAGCGAGACTTCTGCTGAGTTTTCGAGGAGTATGTATCGAGATGCAGAGCGCATTATAATAACGGATTGGAGAGAATACACGGATGAGAATGTATTACGACATGCAAAAGATTTAAGAGCCCCAGTGATTGCGATACGGACTGATAATTTTTCTCCAGTAATTTTAAAGACTCTAAAATACTACAAAGACAAAAAAGCGATTTTTCTTGTCACTAATGAAAACATAAAAGCAAAACTCCTTTCTGCAGGATATCAGTCAGAAAATCTCAACTCTTTTTTAGAAAACAAATGTCATAACATAACCACGGCAATGAAGATTGTAGAAAAAGAATACGACATGAGAATTTCAAAATACGAAGTAACAGGGAAGTATTTCTATTTTTATGGATATTCAAACGAGGGAGAGTACTATAAACTAAGATTCGATCGAACGTCAGGCAAAATAATCGTATTAAGTAAATATTCTTCAACTTCACCAGATCCGGAGTTCTTGGAAAATTTAGACCCTAATAAACCCATATCTCAGTGTAATTGTTGAAAGACCTTTGTACACTTTATAGAAAACATCATTATTAATTAAAGAACAAATTTGAGAGGTTATAAAAAGTTTGCAAGCATTTTTTCTGAATATTTTTAATAATGAAGTATTAAAACAAATCTTTCTAACTATTTAAACAGTTATAGAGGTTCATAGGCTGAGAAGTTTGACTTGAAAAGGTTTCAGCCGCAAGTCAGACGCAAACATTATTAAAATAAGTGATTTTCGAGCCTTTTTTATAATTTTAAATGTTTTCCATTACAATGAAACAATGATAACCATTTTAAGTATTAATCTCATTGAAAAAACTGATTAAAGCACCCCTAAAAAATTAAAATGAAAAGTTTCGACGATAACCTATATATGCTCCCTGATCCATAGCATAATTGCACAAAACAAAGGAGGTTTGAGATGAGGCTGAGAAAAGTAGGAGCAGTAATTTCTGGAGCCCTAATGATGGGTGCTACTCTCGCCGGAGCAGTAGCAGCACAGGACGTTCAAGTAGTAGGAAACGTAGTAGGATT
>CAYFZR010000077.1:0-3954 GCA_964347835.1 uncultured archaeon | reverse complement strand
AGATTTAAAGTTTCTCTATGAATTATGGTGCCGTATCTGTTTGATAAAACGATCTCTAATCTATCTGTTTTCCCTTTTAAATTAAATTTGACATTTTTTATGTCGTTACCCATTTCAGGGCATCTGCATGTATTTTTAGGATCTAATTTTTCTATATTCGTAGACTCGGGCATGACTGACCCATCTTCGAAACTCTTAACCTTTACATTTAATCCAGTTACTATATCGGCCCCCATATTCTGAACTTTGATAACCAAGGTTCTTTCTTCTTCGGATGAGTTCAAGAGTTTGTAGGCAACACTCAAATCAGGAAGCCAGGCATATATGCTAAATCTCGTATAAACCTCTTTTATATCAGATTTATCTTTGTACCTCGCAGTAACATTTATTGAAAAATTTCCTTCCTCCTCGGGGGATTTTCCGGTGAAGAGAATGAAGGTAAATTCTCCGGCTTCCAGAGTTTCGATCTCTTCTACAGCATTAAATCTTTTGATGTAGACAGATATGTCTTTTAAGGGGTAAGAAGCATTGTTTTTGAGAGCTACTTTAAATAATACTGGTGCCCCTGCCTCAACTCTGGTCACTATGGGTTTGGAACTGATTATAAGATTATCTTTACTGTCTTGAAAGGCTAAACAACCAAGAATCATGAGAGATACGAAACACCCAAATAAAACAAATTTTCGATCGGCCATACCTTTTAATTTTGATAATACAAGCTTAATAATTTTTTGACGTGCGATGCCTTTTCTCTCAAAAGGAGGGTTAAAAGTTAGTCAGACTAACGTAAACTATAATACTGTGAAAGATCATAACTAAGTTGCTCTTAGTCATTCAGTACCATCCGGAGCAAACCCATACCTTGGATGAAGGTTTCCTATTAAATGTGTTTTCGGAGATGATGTGATGGGGGAGGAAAAGGAGACACTTCGATCTAAAATTTATGAAACATTAGGGAAGGGAGTAGATTTTCTATCTGTAGATCCAAAGCTATTAGATTTTGAGAATTTTGGTGATTTAGAGATGATAGAAAAATTAAAAAGGGTTGATTTTTTTTTGGAGGATCAGGAAGAAGAATACACGCCTATGCTTCTAGAGACGAAGGAAAAACAAGAAGAGATAAAAGTCGAAGAGGTAAAATTTGCGTTGAAGAACATAACCTCGAGTCCAGAAAAAATTTCTGTAGGATCGAGAGACGTCAAGTTGATTCTTAAGATATTAAATTATGGGTCAAAAACCGCAGAGTTGGTAGAAGTGAAGATGCGTTCTAATGCCGTTAAGCCTTCCGTCACAGATTCACATCACGCCTTCATAGACAAGATAAAACCAAAGGACTTCAAAAACGCGAGTTTTCTTGTGGATATAACTGCCAAGGAAGGCATCACACCGATAGAGTTCGAAATCAAACACATTGAGAATGGAATTGAGAAAAAGCTAATCAAAAAGTTGGAAATCCCAATAATGCCAAAGAAGAAATCTAAGATCCTAGCATTATTCACCCTATTAATAATCATTGTTTTGTTCCTATCCCTTTTTCTTGTCGCGAATTATTACCTCCTATCATAGCATTAATCACGACTTTGAAAGATTGCCTTTGAGATAATTTCCCTGCAAGCAAAGGTGCAGACTTTATATTTGATATCCAAAAGAATTGACAAGAGATGATAAGCAATATAGATGCGATTTTACTTGGCATAATTCAGGGTATATTGGAATGGTTACCGATAAGCAGCGAAGGTCACCTTGTCATTTTAATGACTCAATTTCTTAATATTTCCTTTAGAGAGGCTTTATCTGTTTCTATATATCTTCATGCTGGTACTGTAATTGCCTCCATTATTTATTTTAGGACGAAAATAATTGAAATACTAAAAGATTTTTTTAAATTTCGAGAATATTCAAATCTTACTGTATTTTTGATAGTATCTACAATTTTGACTGGATTTTTGGGATTTTTCTTGTATAAAGTGGTGAGATCTCTGTCTTCCATAGTGGGGGAGGGAATCATCGCTCTCGTAGGTATATTTTTGATTATTACGGGTCTGATCGAAAGATATGGTAGAGGAAAAGAGTTGATAGATATGGACAATTGTACCAAAAGAGATTCAGCAATCCTAGGTATTTTTCAGGCGTTTTCTGTTATACCTGGATTGAGTAGATCGGGGATAACGATTTCCATGCTCTTATTACTAGACTATGAGCAGAGCTCCGCGTTAAGATTATCTTTTCTTATGAGCATTCCTGTGATCATTGGGGCAGAAATTGGGATGGTTGTTATTGATCCGCCCGCTATACCCGCATCTCAATCATTGCTAATGATATTCTTTTCTTGTTTGGTAGGATATCTTTCCATAGAATTCCTCATGAATGTCGCGAAAAAAATCAGTTTTTGGTGGTTTTGCATATTAATAGGGGGAATTTCATTAATTCCTTTTTTGATTGCTATCTGACTGCGTTAGTTATGGAAGAATTCGCATGCCTTTTGGTTAATTCACTGACTTTGTCGCCAAGGTTATGGAGTCTATAACTACAGAATCCGACAAGGATGGCTAATAATGCAAGAGATGCCGCGAGGAGTGTTATGAATTCAATTGCTGCCTGTCCCCTTTCAGTTCTCATGTATGGATCTATGGCTATCAAGGTATATCAGTTTTGTGTATTCAAAATTGAGGGGAGAAACTACACTTGAACACCACAAATTTGTCCATCTGATATTCAATTTTGCGGAGAAACCATTATAACCTAGTTTCCTTAAAAATAGTTATATGAATGATGAGCGCAATGGTCAGATAAGCGTAGAGTTCTTACTCGTAATCACATTTTTCCTTGCCATCATGGCAGCCATTGTATTACCGATGACAAGAACATCCATAAATGCGGCAAAGGATGCCTCTATACTGGGAGAAACAAGAGGGTTTGCGGAGCTCATGAAGACCAATGTCGATATCGTTGGTGCAGAAGGTCCAAATTCAAGAAAAACGTTTCGAATTTCAGTTCCATCGAAATTATATCAAATAAAGATGGATAGCGGCTACAGACTTGTAATAGTTGGCAGTACTACAAAAGGACAAGAAGAAGTGGGCGTTAATACATCCTTTCTTACGATATTTAGCCCGACGTTTCAAACAGATATATACAACAATAGAGGCGAAAATGTAGATGTGCAGGCAGAGACCTTCTACAACGATAGCCATAAAACATACGTGAGACTGAGGGTATTTTAATGGATGAAAAAGGACAGATAGCATTAGAATACTTAATATTGACTGCAATCATACTGGCAGTTGCTGCCCTCTTTTTTACCGTTACTCAAGAAAGAAGTATAAAAATGTATGATACAATGAATAGAACTGTCTATACATGGAGGGACCGCATAGGGGGTCTTTTTAATGCTTGATGAAAGTGGACAGACTGCGTTGGAGGTTCTAATACTGCTTGCGGCGGCCCTTGCTATAGTTGCTATGTTATACGATCTAGCCTCGAAGATGCTGGTTCAATCGAGCAACAAGATAGTGAGGATAATTAGTGCATTAAGAAATAGTACGATAGGACATGGTTGATATGAGAGGTCAATACTCTTTAGAGGCGTTACTCATAATTGTTCTTATTGTGACAGCCTCAGCCCTATTCGTACCAAAAATCGCTGAACAAACAGAGATAAATCAAGTCATGTCTGCTGCAAGAATAGGAGCGGATGAGGCAGTTTCATTGATCTCTTTAGGCGGGAAGCCAGAAAATGATAATTTCGATCCTCCCTATCCTGCTACAATAAGGGTGATTGGTATTGATTTCACAGAGACAAGCCCAGATTCTTATGTCTCCAGATTAACGGTAACTACTCCTTCTTACTATGACAATCTAAACGATACTGAGAGAGGATGGGCAGTCAGCATGATAAACTCCAGGATGACTGACCATGTGGTTGACTCAATAAGAATGAATAAGCCGGGTCCA
>CAYFZR010000076.1:0-23465 GCA_964347835.1 uncultured archaeon | reverse complement strand
GCAATAGAGATAGATCCTAACCATGCTCATGCATGGTATAACAAAGGATACGTTTTAGGTAACTTAGGCAGGCATGACGAGGCGATAAAATGCTTTGATAAGGCTATAGAGATAGATCCTAACTTTGCTTTGGCATGGTATCGCAAAGGAAACGCTTTAATTGAATTAGGAAGATATGATGAGGCAATAAAATGCTTCGATAGGTCTATAGAGATATATCCTAACTATGCTTCGGCATGGTATGGAAAGGCATGTGTTGAATCATTAAAAGGAAATAACGATAATGCAATTAACTATCTTGAAAAGGCAATCGAGTTGGATAGGAGTTTAATAGATTTAGCAAAAACGGATAAAGATCTGGATAATATCAGAGATGATCCAAGATTCAAGGAATTGATTGGAGAATAGATAAAGAAATCAAAAATAACTGTTTGGGATATTCTTTAACGAGACGATTTATTAATTTCTTTAAGATCATTCATTTTCTTTTTCCCGAAAAGAAATATTCTCAAATTAAGAAAGGGAAGAAAATGAAAGACTATGATAATTTTTTCTTACCCGTAAGCGATCTAGAAAAAGGCAAAGATTTCTATCAGAAAGTATTAGGATCTACCAACCTATGAAATTTCTTTTCTTATTTTAATATAGTTAGCAAAGAAAAACGATATAAACGAAAGTATTATCTAACAGTTCAGACAATCTTTAATTATGGACAAAATACTTTATCGGGCCTTCAATGAAGAATCAAAGATACATGGACCGAGATGCCCTGAGTGTCACGAAGATCTGGTGATTCCAGAGATACAAAAACTATCTGAACTTGCATGTATAACTTGCGGCAATTGTGGATCTATATGGCAAATCATAATCGAAAAAGACGAACATGGTTATCACTATACTTTTGAGTTAAAAGGTTGTAATATAGACTGAAATATGCTTGAACTTTGCAGACAATTATATACCCTTTCTTATTTTCGGGATATAATCCCTTAACGCATTACGAATATTTTGTCCACCTAACATTTTTAACATTCTTAAACTCAAAAACCAATACACCAAAAACGTATAAATGACAAAAAAGTTCAAATTAAACGAGCTTATTTTTCGTAAGTAAGATAAGTACCTTTGATCTTCTTAACAAATATGACAGAAAATTTACTAAAAAGAATTATTTTAAAGTTCTTAAAGATTTTTAGAATTATAAAAGACGTACCTGAGGATGTTAGACTGGGGACTGGTTTATATTCTTATATTAAAGAAACAGCGTATCCCCATTCTTTTCTTCTTTTAAAATCCTTCACACCCACACAAAAAATTTAAAGCCGATGAAAGTAATTGGATGGAAAAGGTGATGTTACTTTGCCTGAAGATGAAGAATCCACAGACATCGTAATAGATGTCGATGAAGAGGGCAAAATCCACATAAAGGCAAAGGGGATCGTGTACCCAAGCCATACAGTCGAATATTTCACAACAAGAGACGTGCCACGGATATTCATAGGAGGCCTGAAAAACTACTGGGACAACACAGGCATCATAAGCAAAGCCGCTTTGATCTACATCTTCATCGGCCTTCCGTTCGCATTCCTGTTTGCCGCAATGTCATATAGATCTCCCGCATATATTCAACTCGCCCCGATGATAATCTGGGTTCTCGCAATGATCTGGGGCGCCGTGGTAGGAGACCGCATCGGACGCCGCCAACGCCGCTCACGATAGAGATTCCTTAAGCTTTCTCTAACGAGAAGATTTTTGTTTTAGTAAAAAGATTAATTTGTGAAGAAGAAAAAATCATGCATGGAGAAAAATTCAATAAAATATATAATTTTAACCTGTGTGTTAGGGTATTTCTTTATTATAACGTCTGTTTTCATCGTTTCAATATTCATTAGGATGATTACTGGTTATTATCCATCTTTCACCTTTTTTACGTTGGCTTTAATAACATTTAGGTTTGTCGAAATTCATCAGGGCTTTCTAATAGCCCCTCCATTGGTTGCTATCTTCACGATGATACCTCTATTAAAAACTTCAATCAATAAGAGAATAGGAGCGGGGCTAAGCATGACCTCGTATTATCTTTTGGTAACTTTGATTTACGTAATAAAAGGTGCTGGAGAGTTCTCCTTAGTGATTTTGATACCATGGATTCCCTGGGTATTTATTCTTGGATTTGCGTCTTCAATTATAGTGGATAAGTTTTATGCTTAGTATTTCAGTAGAATCAGTATTTGGGAAAAAGATTAGTTTTAAATAAGTTTTCGAACAATTAAGTTGAAACTCAGTTCTTAGGTTTTGGTATCAAGCAGCGTTAGCCGCCCCGCTCTTTAACCTTTTCCGATATCGTTTGTTTCTTCGGTGAGTTCATATAATTCTCCGGTTCTATGCCAGTATATAACAAATAATGGATAAACAAAGATCAAAGAGAATAAATACCATATTACAACGAATTTAAACGATAAACCAAAGAAATAAAGGATGCAGAAAGATGCAAAAACCATTAAGTATAGAAAAAAAGTTCCGATAACCATTTTTCTTCGCGTAATTATCCAGATATCTAACTTTGTTGGAAGACTTATACTTTGAATTTGCTCTAATTCCTTTCCCTTAGGTCTTCTTTTACCCTTATAATACCAGTTGTAAAGGTAGTGAACGTACAAGAATATGATCCCCAAAGAACTCCATAAAGTTATTATTTGTCTAAACAGTTTGCCAAATAAGAGTGAAATAAGTAAAATAAGAAAGATCACAATCCATACATCCAGCAATCTGGAAATTATGTTTATATTTTTATATATCCACAGATTTAGCCTTTTTATAGGGTTCATAAATCATCGTTCTCAAACGTAGCTTTTAATACTTTTTCCTAAGTTCAAAAATTTCATCTACCTGTCCCTCATCAGATGAGAACATGTACCAGCAAATTTTCTCTTTCCTCATAATAGTATCTATGATAATCGGCGGAATATTAGGACCCGCATATGGAGAGATTTTTAGACCTTCAGTCCCTCTTCTTCTTGCTCTTATAATATTTTTAATGAGTTTGAGTTCCGATATAGAGAAGGTAGATGAAATCGTAAAAAACAAAGATATAATAATAATTGGCTTGATTATCAACTTCTTATTCATGCCTGTTCTCTGCTGGATTCTTGCAAGGATTTTTCTCCTGAATAATCCGGATCTTGCGACAGGTCTTATACTCGTTGGATGCGCCCCTGTAGCGGTCGGAACAACGCTATGGATAGGTTTACTCGATGGAGATGTGCCCTTAGTTATCGCATTGGTAGGAGTAACCACGCTTTTAACACCAATTCTTCTACCAATACTGATGTTATTGCTGGCTGGAGTATTTGTGAAGGTTAATGCTTTCGATATTTTTAAAAATCTCGTTTTTCTAATAATTATCCCCGTCTCATTCTCCCTGTTTATAAAAAATTTTATAAAAATAGAAAAAGAGTCGATAAAACCCTATTCTTCATTTTTATCAGGGGTGGCTTTATTAATAATTGTTTTCACCATAATAGCAGTTAATGTACCGAGCATCCAGAGATTCGATGCTGTTCTTTCTTTCAAACTCTCATTGGCAAGTTTCATTCACGTAGCGGCTGGATTCTTGGCCGGGTTATTTATTTCGTTATCAAGGAAATACGATCACTCGAGAAGAGATGTTTTATTATACACCTCTGGGAGCATAAAAAACATGGGACTCGCTATGACGATAGCAATTCTCAACTTCAAAACTATTGTATCTCTACCCGCAGCAGTAGATACAGTCTTTCAGGTAATCTTGGCTGTTTTAGTCTTCAATATCATTAGATACTTGAGTTGATTTTTCGAGCATTTATCTCTTTTAGAGCATTCTTCTTATTATCTAGGGCAAGCCCATAGTTAGGATTGATCTTTATTGCCTCGTCATAAAATACAAGTGCCTCATCGTATCTTCCTAACTTCGCCAATGTAAATCCCTTGTTGTTCCAGGCTAAGGCGTATCTTGGATCTAATTCTATTGCCCTATCAAAACATTCAATAGCCTCCCCGTATCTTTCCAAATTATGTAAAGCAGTTCCCTTGTTGTTCCACGCGGTAACGCATTCTGGATCTAATTCTATTGCCCTATCAAAACATTCAACAGCATCTTCGTATCTTTTCAAAAAAATTAAGGAGAGTCCTTTATTGTTCCACGCCTTAAAAAATCTGGGGTCTATTTCTATTGCCTTATCAAAGCATTCAATAGCCTCTTCGTACCTACCTTGGTTGAGCAGATGAATTCCTTTGTTATTCCATTCTCTAGCAATTAGGCCTTTTTTTGGATCTCCAGTTCCATAACATCCGGACATTCCTATAAGAATTATTAGAATGACTGTCAAAATTAATGTGTTTCTTTCCATACTTAGTAGAAATATTCTCCAAATTATATATCTATTTCCAGATTAACAGGCGTGGAATGAAACTGTAACCCCAGTTTATCCTTATCGACACCAAAGGATAAGGCAAGGAGTTGTGATATGTGAAGAACAGGGATACTGTAATCATTTCCTAGCTTTTTTAAATCTTGTTGACCTGAGTCGTACTGAAGGTGGCAAAAAGGACAAGGTGTAACAATTGCTTGCGCCCCGATTTCTTTGAATATGTCCAGTTTGACCTTGGTCATGCTTAACGCTACGTCTGGAGATCTAGCACGAACTCCACCACCAGAACCGCAACAAAGCATCCTGTCCATATATGGCAAGCTTTTGGCACCAGTTGCCTCGACGATTTCGTCCAGTATGTGTGGCTTCTCTGGATCATCGCTCATCATTATGTCGCTGGGTCTCAGAAGGTGACATCCATAATGAACCGCTAAATCCAATTCTAATTCAGTAACAACCTTTTCTTTGATCTTTTCTATACCAACTTCTTGGTATAAAACTTCTACAATATGTTTAACCTCTGCAGAGCCACTGTATTCCATGTTGATATCATTCAGAATATTATTTATATCCTTCAAATTCTTCTCCTTTTTTAATTCGTATGCAGCCTCTTTCAAAGTGGCATAGCATCCGTTACAAATTACCAAGATCTCTGAGTTATTTTTCTCAGCCAAAGCAAGGTTTCTTGCCCCTACAGAGAGCCAAGACCTCTGATCAAACGATCTGAAAACTCCTGGTGCTGGACAGCAAGAAGCACCCTTTAGATCTACGTATTCTATACTTAACCTATCCAAAATCTCCCTTGTAGAACTCTCTATTCCAGGATACCTCAAGGGAGCGAGACAACCAAGAAAAAGAGCATAAATCATTTTTTCTTCCTCAGAAGTTTGTCAAATCCTGTATGTTTGGTAATAATCTTGATTTCTTTGAGTGCTTCTTTATCAGTCAGGGTGGTTGGCGGTTCCTCAGGTAATCCGAGTTCTTTCCTCATTTTTTTGTATTTATCGGTTAAAAGAACACTATGACCTGTTTTTATAAGATTTTGAGCGGTTTTTTTGTGATTATCTGCCATGTAACCAGCAGAAACAGACATGTTCCTCAGGATATAAATTATGCCAGGAATGTCGACTTTCCTCGGGCACCTCTCGTAACACAGGTAGCATGTGACGCACATCCAGAGATCATCATGGGGTAAAATATCATCCTTAAATCCAAATTGAGCCTTTTTGACTATATTTCTAACTCTAAATACAGTTAGTCTTCCAGAAGGGCAAGTTCCTGTGCAGGTCCCGCACTGGTAGCATAGGTTTAGGGTTTCTGCTCCTGCTCTTATCACCTCATTGGCGAAGTTTGGATATGATTTACTAGCCACGGCACCACCGAGATTTTTAGTATGAAATTCATAAATGAGGAAATAGTAATAAATATATTGATTATGGTCTGAAAAAAGTTATCGAGAAATTGCTTTAATTAAGTAAAAAACTATCTTCTTGATATCTTCAGGCGAATTTACCCCCTCATACAGTTGTTTTCTCGAAGAAATAACTGGCCATATATACTGCGGCGAAGCAAAATCCTATCAAGACTATAAAGTCAGTCCATAAAGAGAAGGTAGAATTACCAATCAATGCGCCTCTAATCCCGTCTACTCCGTATGTTAGAGGATTAATGCAGGACAAAGACTTTAACCATCCTGGAACTTTATCAAGAGGAAATAGTGCCCCAGACAAGAAAAACATCGGCATGACAAGGAAACTCATTATCATCTGGAAACCATGGGGATCCTCCATCTTAGCAGCGAATATAAGTCCAAAGGCAACATAGCCTAGAGAAATCAGGATCATGAATAGAAAGGCGATGAAAAATCCTACAAGGGAGAATTTTATGCCCACGAACAAGGTTACTATTAGCATTATTCCTCCCTGTATTAGAGAAGTCGTCGCGCCCCCTATGGTCTTTCCTAGTACGATGTGTGTTCTAGGCACTGGCGCTACCATTATTTCTTTTAGGAAACCAAACTGTCTGTCCCAAAGTACGGAAACTCCTGCAAATGTAGACGCAAAAAGTAAGGTCATACCCACGATTCCCGGAGCCATGAACTCTAAGTATGAGACTTCTCCTAGTCCTGGAAATCTGAAGGCGGTGGTAAGCCCCACACCAAATAATAAAAGCCAGAAGATAGGGGTCGCTATAGAAGAAACTATTCTACTCCTAAATCTCATAAATCTCTTCATTTCTCTTAGCCATAATGTATAAACTGCCATTAAACTCATTTTATCTTCTTCTCCTAAAGGCTCTAATAACGGCTCTAGTCCTTTCTCTCATGGATGCTTCCTCTTCTCTTATCCTTCTACCAGTATACTGGATGAAGACATCTTCTAATGTTGGTCTGGTAATGCTTACTCCCTCGACAACTGTACCGTTCTCTCTGGCAATATCCAGTACCTTAGGTATAATTTCTTCTCCATCACTTACTTGTAATTGAATAGTTTCATCCATAACCTTCACGCCGTGTATAAAATCTATACCAGAAAATATCTCAGCCGTTTTTTGGGCATTGACAACCCTTAAATAAATTATATCTCCGCCAAGATTTTTTTTAAGGGATTCTGGAGAGTCCAAAGATATTATGTTTCCCTGATCTATTATGGCTACTCTATCGCAGAGAAAATCCGCCTCTTCCATGTAGTGGGTTGTCAAAACTATGGTCACATCTTCTTTTTTGTTTAATTCTTCGATATAGTCCCAAATATGTCTCCTTGTTTGAGGGTCTAGACCTAATGTGGGTTCATCCAAAAAAAGAACCTTTGGTCTGTGCATCAATCCTCTTGCTATTTCTAATCTTCGCATCATTCCTCCTGAAAAAGTCTCAACCAGAGAATTTTCTCTGTCAGTTAGTTCTACAAGTTCTAAAACTTCTCTAAGCCTCTCATCTCTCAATGTCTTTGACATTCCATACATCCTTCCATGGAAATCAAGGTTCTCTCTTGCGGTTAATTTCTCGTCGAGAGTAGGATCCTGAAACACTATACCAATGGATTTTCTAACATGATCAGGCTCTCTTAAGATGTCATAGCCCCACACCTCTCCTCTACCTTGAGTAGGTGGAATGAGGGTACATAACATATGAATTAGGGTTGTTTTTCCCGCGCCGTTAGGACCCAATAAGCCAAGCAATTCACCTCTTTTGACCTTGAGACTAACCTTGTTTACGGCTACTAAGCCATTAAATTCTTTTGTTATCTCCTCAGCAAGTATAGCGTCCATTAGTAACCCTCGATTCTCGTAGTATGAAATTCTTTTATCCTTATAAATATGTGTATTGTCTTTCAGGGAATCTATTTTGGTAAAAAGCCTTAGTTATTCGTCATCAAAATAGAGGTGTCTCTCTGTATTCTCCAAATACTTCTTTCATTTCATCGATTATTTCTCCGAGAGTAGCGTAAGCCTTTAAAGCCTCGATTATAGGGTACATCAAGTTTTCATTTCCTTCTGCTGTCTTTCTTATCTTTCTCAGGCAATCTTCAACCTTTTCATTGTCACGCTCTTTTTTAAGTTTGGTTGTTCTAATTATTTGATGATCTTGAGTTTTTTCATCAACAACTAAGGTTTCACAGGGCAATTCTTCTTTATCACCAATATATTTGTTAACACCTATTATTATTCGCTTTCCTTTTTCTATCTCTTTTTGATATCGGAATGCGGACTCCGCAATCTCACGCTGGAAGAAATTATGTCTTATTCCAGAAATTACTCCTCCTAAAGACTCTATTTTTTCAAAATACTCGTAACATTTCTCTTCCATCTCATTGGTGAGCGCTTCTATAAAATAAGATCCTGCCAAAGGATCTATGGTTCCTGTTACTCCGGTTTCTTCTGCTATGATTTGCTGAGTTCTCAATGCAATGGTAACGGCTTCTTCTGATGGTAAAGCCCACGCCTCATCGAAGGAGTTAGTATGCAACGATTGTGTCCCTCCTAAAACTGCTGCAAGAGCCTCTAAGGTAGTCCTTACCACATTGTTCAGGGGTTGCTGATATGTTAAGGAACAACCAGCCGTTTGGGTATGGAATCTCATCATCCAAGATCTGGAATCTTTTGCCCCTCTTTTTTTCATTTCTCTTGCCCATATTCTCCTTGCAGCCCTGAATTTTGCGATTTCTTCAAAAAAGTCCATGTGAGAGTCAAAAAAGAAAGACAATCTTGGAGCAAAATCATCTATGTTCAACCCCGCTTCTATGCCAGCGTCAACGTAGGTCAAACCATTTGCTAGGGTAAATGCCAATTCTTGCAATGCGTTGGCACCTGCTTCTCTAATGTGGTAGCCACTTATGCTTATCGTATTCCATCTTGGCAAATTTCTTGAACAGTACTCTAAAATATCAGTTATTATTCTCATAGATGGTTCAGGGGGGAATATCCAAGATTTTTGAGCCATAAATTCCTTTAGAATATCGTTTTGAATGGTTCCAGATATCTGTTCATTCGAAACTCCCTGTTTCTCTGCCAAAGCAATATACATTGCGAGCAAGACTATGGCTGGCGCGTTAATGGTCATGGAAGTACTCACCTTATCTAAAGGAATTTCGTCAAAGATTATTTCCATGTCTAACAAGGAATCTACTGCAACGCCGCACTTTCCTACTTCTCCCAAGGCGCGAGGATTATCAGAATCTATACCGTATATGGTTGGCATATCAAAAGCCACACTCAAACCTGTCTGACCTTGATTGAGAAGGTAGTGGAACCTTTTGTTTGTGTCTTCTGGAGTTCCAAAACCTGAGAACTGTCTCATGGTCCACATTCTTCCCCTATACATGGTATGATAAACTCCTCTCAGATAAGGAAATTCTCCTGGAAAGCCAATATCTCCAATAAAATCCATGTCCTTTATGTCTAAGGGCGTGTATAAACTTTTTAGATTTAATCCAGATTGTGTTTTGGCTTCAGATTTTAATTCTTCTTTAATCTTCTTATCCCACTCCTCTTTGTACTTTTTAATTAAATTCAATTTACGAGCGTCAAACATACTTGCCTCCAAGAGTTTTTTCTTCTTAAATAAAATACGAACAATTTATTAAGTATTTAACCTAGACATAAAAACCTGCGTCTATTAAATGGAGATGAAAGCAATGATAAAATTCTCAAATAAAAAATCACTTCTTATCATAATAATTGTTCTTATTGCTCTCTCAATTGTTTTAATCCGGTGGAATTTTACCGCCAACAGGTTAAGCGATCTTCCTGAAGTGGTTCCTCCAACTGCTGCGCCAGCACTCGAAGGTGAGATCTTGGAAGATGTGCCTTTAATTGCTTCTGTGGCTAAAAACTTAGAAATTCCATGGTCCCTTGATTTCCTGCCTGATGGCAGCATTGTTTTTACAGAACGGGCTGGCAGAGTAAGATTTATCGATGCTCAAGAGGGGTTGTTATCAGAGCCTCTCCTCACCATAATCGAGGTTGCTCATGTCGGCGAGGGTGGCTTACTGGGTATTGCCGTGCACCCTGAATTTGCCAAAAATCAGTTCATTTATGTTTATTACACCTATCGAGATGGCGAGGATTTAGCTAATCGAGTGGTAAGATATAAGAAACAGGGTAAAAATTTGGTTGATAAAAAAATAATTATCGATAATATTCCCGGAGCCGTTTTTCACAACGGAGGGCGGATAAAGTTCGGCCCCGATGGACTTCTTTACATTACAACTGGTGATGCTTTAATCCCTGATTTGGCTCAGAATAAAAACACTTTAGCGGGAAAAATTTTGCGTTTAAAAGATGATGGAACAAAACCGGCTAATAATCCTTTTCCCGGCTCTCCTGTTTATTCTCTAGGACATCGCAATCCTCAAGGCTTGGCTTGGGATGATCAGGGAAGGCTCTGGGCAACTGAACATGGGTCTAGGGCTACTGATGAAGTGAATTTGATCGAGTCGGGAAAAAATTACGGCTGGCCAACTATTCTCGGCGATGAAAAAGCAGCAGATCTTAAAAGTCCGGTGATTCACAGTGATAAAGAAACCTGGGCACCATCAGGAGTCGCCTTTTTAGATGGTTCTCTCTTTTTTGCAGGGTTACGCGGTCAAAGTTTGTATGAGCTAGTAATAGAAGATCAACCATTAACGCTTCGCCATCATCTAAACAAAAATTTTGGCAGGCTACGCGACGTTGTTGTCGGTCCAGATAATTTTCTATACGTTCTTACAAACAACAGGGACGGTCGCGGTGTACCAACCGCGGATGATGACCAGATCATCAGAATAAATCCCAAGAAACTTTGATTTTAAATGTAGAAGTTAGGTTTACCAGATTAAGGCAGAGGAGTTTTTAAGTTAGTTCAGGTCACATTTCGTAAGGAAAGAGGATGGAAAAACTAAAAAGGATTTATGAAAAAGAAAATAAATCAGACAGATACGAGTTGGACTCAGATCTAATTTCCGTATGGAATGCTAAGGGAAAGACACTGTTGGGTTTAAAAAAATACAGAGAAGCGCTTGTTTGCTTCAACAAGGCACTCGAGATAGATCCTAATTCCGAAGAAGCAAAAAAGTATAAAGAACTATGCATAAGAGAAATTTACAGCCTTTACCTAGAAACCTTCAGCCAGAAGGAGAATATTTATCTCTAAACATCTGAATGGTGAGATTAATGGAAATTAAAAAGATATCACTCGATGAGTTTTATGAGAGGGCACTCAGAGGAGAAAAAGATTTTTCTGGCGTGGATTTGAGTGATTACGATATATCTGCTCATAAGGATTTCGATAGACTGAACGCTTATTTAAGAACAATTTCTTCTGCAGTAACAGGAATAAATATTGAGGGCTCCATTCTAAAAGGTGTTAAAGCCCATCATATAGAACTGCCCTTTCTTAAAGCCCCGGAAACATTTCTTGGGGAAGTAGACTTCAGTGAGGCAAACCTTGCCAAAGCATATTTTTCCGGATCAAGGCTTATGGAGGCAAAACTAAGTAAAGCCTATCTTTTTAGGGCAAACTTTAAGGAGGCAAATCTTCTGGAGGCAGATCTTAATGAAGCAGATCTTAATGAAGCAGACCTTAGCAAAGCAGACCTTACCAGAGCAAACCTTAGCAAAGCAAACCTTATCGAGGCAAACCTCTGGAGGGCGAGTCTTTGGGAAGCAAACCTTAGCAAAGCAAATCTTACTGGAGCAAACCTCTGGAATGCAAATCTTACTAAAGCAAATCTTATAGAATCAAATCTTTGGAAAGCAAATCTCATGGGTGCTATTTTTAGTGAAGCAAATCTCAGCAATGTGTTTCTAAGAGAAGCAAATCTTATGGGATCTGACCTAAGTAATGCAAATCTTTTGAAAGCAAACCTTATGGGAGCATATCTGGTGGAAGCAAATCTAGTGGGCGCGGAGAACCTAAAAGAAGCCTTAAACTTAGGATATGCATCATACGGAAATACAAAGGTGACAGCCGATCAAAAGGAAATTATTGAAGAATTTTTGGGAGAAAAAATTAATTTCGTTGTTGTTGAGTAGCAGCGTGGTTCGCTGCTCCCGCAATTTTATCAAGTATTATTTTATAAACAGTACCAAATGAGTCGTTTTCTACTCTACATTTGCTTTCTACTCTAAATATTATATGGGGGATTAGAGAGGGGGTGATTACCCCCTTCTAGCGTGGCTCGCTGCACCCTAACGAACTTTTAAAAAAAGTTCGATCAAAAGAAAGATATTTTATGAAGTTAGTGTCGGATAAAGTAATGGCGTATAAAATAAAGACGTATAAAATAAAGAAAGACGAGGATAAATGCATAAACTGCAATATATGCTCTAGATTTTTATGTAAATTTGATTGCTATGCATGCGGCGCCTGTGTTAAGGCATGCCCAAAGGAAGCGAGATATTTTGTCAGGGATGAAACTGAAAGAAGAACTATAAAGATTAGAATAAACGGAATAGAAAAAGAAGTCTTAGAAAGAATATCCGTAAGAGAAGTCTTAAAAAGCCTCGGATATGTATTTACAAGATATCCGGGAGAAGGAATATTTTCACCCTGTGATGTAGGAGGATGTCTCTGCTGTTCTGTTAAAATAAACAAGAGTACAATGCCTTCTTGTATAGTAAGGGTAGAGGAAAATATGGAAATAGAAATTATGGAAGAACCCGAACTGAGAGTAGTGTCCGGATATTTTCCTCATGAAGTAGGAGGAGTGGGGACGCCTTATCAACTAAAAGGTTCTGGTATTATAGAAGTCGCAGGGTTTTGTCATGGTTGTAACTTTCACTGCGGACAATGCCAAAACCATAACATTGCCTTTTCATATGGAAAAGCGGTAGATGCTAAAAGAAATGCAAGTACCCTAATAATGCTCAAAAGTTTATACGGCGTGAATAGAATAGCCCTTTCAGGAGGAGAATCTACATTAAACAGGAAGTGGCTCTCATCGACTCTTTCAGAAATGAGAAATTATGATAAAAATGTAAGACTCCATGTAGATACCAACGGTTCTTTGTTGGAGAGTGATTACATCGATGAATTAGTAGAATCGGGAATGACAGACATAGGCATCGATCTAAAGGCTTTAGAACTCGAGACATTTATGTACATTACGAATGTAAGAGATAATAAACTAGCGGAAATATACATAAAAAATGCCTGGAACGCGGTAAAATATTTAGTTGATAATTACTCTGATGAGGTCTTCACGGGAATTGGAATCCCTTTTAATAGAGAATTGATTTCTAAAGAAGAAATCGCCAATATGGGAGAGAATATCCTAAAGATTAAAGAAGATGTTCAGGTGTGCATTTTAGATTACAGACCAGAATTTAGAAGAACTTGGCTGAAAAGACCTGATTTTGAAGAAATGGTTGAGATAAAAAACATTTTAAATGGTGTAGGTCTAAAGATGGTAATTGCCCAAACACCACTCGGGCACATAGGTCCTTAGCCAAATAAGTCAAAACGGAGGACAAAAATGGAATATTATAAATGTGATTGGTGCAAGCGTCCCACACATGTTTTGCATCTTGTAAAGAAGGAACCTAAAAATTTGCTCGTATGCACTAAATGTGTTGAGGAATTGAAGATATCTATGGAATGCGAACTATGTAAAGGCGAGGCAATTAAGTTGTATCCTGTTTACTATGAAGGAGAAAGAATAATTATATGTGATGAGTGTGTAGAAAAATTGAGGAGATTGCAAACTAGAGGCTAAAATAAGGCTCAAAACCATTTTCTCTGGAGAAATGAGATTATGCGCTGCTTTATCTGCGGTAAAATCACTGAAAGGGGAGGAAACAGAGAGCACATCCGAACCGTGCACATCGAACCTTTGGGTATAACCCAAGAAGAAATATTTGAACACGCAAAGAAGGTAGCACACCCTATAGAAGTTAAAACAGCGTATATAACATGTATAAATCTTAAAGAGAATATCATTTTTTTTAGTATAGATAATGCAGAGCTTTCAATCGCCTTTGCCAGTGAGTACCATGATATACCTTGGGAGGATGTAGTTGAGTGGCAAATCCTTCATGAGAAGGAACATATAACTTGCAGGGACCTTTATCAACTTCCTGTTCCCTTCAGACCCTATGTTGTGATCAATGTGGAAGACTACTACATCAATAGGTACTTAATTCCTCAAAAATACTGGCGAGTCTTCATAGCAACCGCGAGATGCTCGACTTCAATCAGAAAATTAGTTCCAACCCCCTACGATCTCCGGGATGGGTACTACTACTGTTCCTTGGCTACATTCCTCGCCTTCGATGCAGTTTCTACAAAAGATTTCAATTTTTTAAAACCCAGCGAATCTGCCTTTGTTGAGAGAATAGCTAAAGTTTTGATTAAAATAAAAGATTCTGAAGATATTTATACCGCCAGCATTAAGATTGGAGACATCTTCGATAATCTATACCCGCCCAGAGGAGTTTCATGGGATGAATGGGAGATAGCCAAACATGATAAATGAGATATTAAATAAGGCAAATTTTAAAAGAGACGGCTTGATAACGGCTGTAATCCAAGACATAGATAATAGAGAGGTTTTGATGGTAGGATACATGAACAAGGAAGCCTTAGAAAAAACTCTAGAAAAAAGGGAGGTCTATTTTTACAGTACAAGTAGAAAAAGAATCTGGAAAAAAGGAGAGACTTCAGGACACATCCAAATACCAAAGGAGATAAGATTGGATTGCGACGGGGACGCAATTTTAATAAAGGTCAAACAAGTCGGCGGAACCTGTCATGAAGGCTACAGGTCTTGTTTCTTTAGAAAATTAAGAGACGGGGTGTGGGAGGTAGTAGAAGAGAGAATTTTTGATCCGAATAGCGTTTACAAATGATAGTTTAAATCTTTATTTTTATCTCTTTATTTTGCTCAAGACAAGTTTTTTATTGGACAACGCTTCTTTATCTTTTGGATTTATCTCTAGCGTCTTTTCAAAACATCCTAAAGCTTCTTCAAATTTTTCCAACATACCCAAGGCGACTCCTTTTTTGTTCCATGCATCACTATGATTAGGATTTATGTTCAACGCTGCTTCAAAAAATTCTAGTGCCTCCTCGTATCTCCGCATTCTAAGTAGAAAAGTCCCTCTTTCGACTAATCCGAGTTCTTTTGCTTTTTCTTTCACTATTTCTTCTACATTGATTTCAAAAATAACTGTCTTACCTGCCCAGGGATGATTTAAGTCTAACTCGACTTCATTTTCGGTTATTGTAATAACTTTAGCCGTGCCCTCGCTCGTATCTATGATCATTCCTTCGATTGGTTCTATTCTACTTTGCCTGAACATATCCAAGGGTACTCTTTGGATTAACTCAGGTCTAGTATGACCGTAACCTTCCTCTGGTGGGATCTTTACCTTTTTACTTTCTCCTTTTTTCATACCGAGGACAGCCTTATCTAAACCCTCAATAATCTGTCCTGCCCCAACTTTGAAGACCAAAGGAACATATTCTCTCCGGTGTGTATAGATACCTTCTTTCTTGGCGACGTCCTCATAAGTTGTATCTAATACCTCTCCTTCCTCTGATAAAATGCTAAAGTTAACCTTTACTTCATCTCCGTACTCCACAATCAAGGTAAACACCAATTTCAAAGAAACGCTTAAAACTGAAAGGTTATAACTTAAAAGTGTTTGGCAGAATCATTATTGGTATATTTTACTTGGTATTAGCTAAAGATACTTATGAAATAGACTAATCGTTATATAAAATGTTCAGCGAAAATGAAATTTTTAGCGGAACAATAGAAGTTAATGGAGAAGAAATAGGATTCGAAACGTATTTCCCTAAAGATTGGAATTGGTCCTGTCTAAGATGTGGTTTCTGCTGCCGTTTTAAGAAAATAGAGGTTTTTGAAGAAGAAAAAGAGATAATATTAAAGCACGATCTTCTTGAAGAAAGAGAAGATGAACACGGCAAGCGCTATTTTATCAGAGACGAAAAAGAAAGATGTTCATTTTTAATGAATTATAACGTCTGCAGAATATATGAAAATAGACCATCTATCTGCAGAAGATTTCCATTTAGCATAAGAAGAGATTTATTTTCAGGAAAACTCAAGATAATCTTAAATTTATCTTGTCCTGCCATTAATCATCCGAATTCAGATTCAATAAAAGAAGAATTTTTAAAAGATTTTGCAAAAAGTGCATTCGAGATACTATCAAAAAAATTCAACGTTATCAGAGAGCCTTTTCCAATAGACAGTTGGAATAAGAATTTTAGCGACTACGTTACTTATGTAAATCCTAAGGAGATATTTTTTACAATAAAAGAGATAGCAAAAAGATCTTTTACAGAAGAAGATTTTCTCTTATCTTTTCGAAAAAGAAACTGGGCTTACGAAGTTTACTATAACCAGTACCGAGGGCCTATAACGAGCAGAGAAGATTCTATTTTTATAATCGATGCCTCAGAAGATTTGTTTCAACTATTTAAAGATGAATTTTGCCTTGAGGAGGAGTTTTATTTATTTTTAAATAAAACGAGTTATTTAAGTGGAACTGAGGGTTTATATCCTTATAGAGTCGTTTATTCTGAAAATAAACTAATAATAAACTATTTTGGGAAGAAAGAAGATCTAACAGTTTCTTTTAATAGAAAAGAACTTTCTAAAAAACTTTCAGAAGAAGCAAAATCAAAGATGGAATTCTATATCAACTACTTGGTGGATCATCCGATTTTTCAATACCATTTAATTGAATATCTCCCTACTCCGTGTATCGTTGGTTTATTCAATACGGGCAGAATTTTGCATACATTATATATCATATCTGTCGTTTGTTCACTAAAAAATAACCATGAATTCATCGAAAAAGAGGACGTTGAGGAATCTATAAGAATCTTAGATCACAAGGTCATGGATATGATATGGGAGACTGAAGAGAAAAAAACTTATAAATTTTAAGATATTTTATCAAGATCATGATTAAGATCGATTCTAGAGAAATAGAAGTAATAGATATTCATATACATCCTCCAAGGGTTCCTAGTCCTGGTAAAACAAGAGAGGATATGATAGACGACTTTGTTAAGATTTTAGATGAAGCAGGAGTTGATAGAGCAGTTTTACTTTCTATAGAGATCAACGAAGATGATTTTGATAAATATATGAAATATATTGACCTTGAGGAAGCAAGATCATACTTCTGGTACTTCTGGCGCGTTATTCCTTTTCGCGATGAAGATGTTGTAAAGAGGTACCTCCTCGATCTGGGAAGACAAATTCATTCACTGGTAAATACTCCAGAAGAAGAAGTAAAAGAATTTTTAGATAGATATCCTGATAGGATAGTGGGTTTTGGCTCTGTAAATCCTAACAAAGATAAAGAACACATAAAAAACAAATTCAAAAAGATTAAAGAGTACGGGTTTAAGGGAATAAAACTCCTACCTAACTACCAATTTTTCAATCCTCAAGAAGAAAAAATGAGTTTTATATATGAATATGCGGAAAAAGAAGACTTAGTCATTCTAATGCACATGGGCTTAGGTATGGGACCTTGGGAACTGCCAAGTCTTTCAGAAGATTGCTCTCCCTCTTATTTAAGAGATATTGCAGAAAGATATCCAAATCTAAAGATAGTACTGGCGCATATGGGCGGCTATTCTCCATATTTACCTCCAATCGATTTTCAAGATACTTTAGATCTATTAAAAAGTAATGATAATATCTACATGGACATCTCAGCCTCCTATAACGAAGATTTATTAAAAAAAGCCTTAAAAGAAGTAGGTTCCAGTAAAATACTCTACGGTTCAGACTACCCTGCGATAACAGGCTTTTGCGACAGATTTACAGGAATGAAGAACTGCTTGAGATGGTTACTATCTTTAGATATCGATCTAGAAGCAAAGGAAAATATTCTTGGGAAAAATGCGAGAAATATTGGAATTTAACCCGACTACTCGGTGAGCAAGTTTAGGATATCATCAGGGATTTTTATAGGTTTCCAATTTTCATCTACCGCTAAAATGGTAAGATATCCATTTGCCAGAAACTTCTCTTCTCCTTTTTTGTAGACATCGAAGTTGAATTTTATGGATTTTTCTCTTATTTCCTTGATGCTTGTTTGTATTTCTAAGAGATCGTCATATCTGGCAGGTGCCCTATATATGCAGAATGCCTCAACTATAGGAAAACCGATCTTTCTCTTAACGTTTCTATATATTTCCTCCGGTCCTAGACCACAAGACCTAATGTACTCGTCCAAGGCATCTTTGATGTATCTAAAGTAACTGACGTAGTAAACAACTCCAAAGGGGTCGGTATCTCCAAATCTAACTTTGACCTCAGTCTTATGAACCTTCAATTTTATCAAACCTAAAGTGCTTTTTAAATATTTTATATATTTATGTCGAGAACGAATAAAAAAATTAAGTTCTTAGACAATTGGGGTGAGTTTTATCTTAGGATATCCTCTTGACACGTCTATGTTTGTTGCATAAAGTTCTGTTATTGGTTGTACACCATAAAAGACCGTGAAACCATTGATATTCAGTATTTTGAGGTGAATGCTCGCTATGTTGGCCAATTCCTGTTTAGATTTTAGTCCAGGTTTTGTTACCGCTATTCCAAGATCTCCATTGCTTTTTATCATAGTTGTTATCTTACTCGTCTCTTCTATCAAAGATTGCTCTCCATACCTGTATTCTAATATATCGTAGCCGAGATGATGGTATATAGGTTTACCAGTCTTTTTTCTAAGATCTTTTTGAGTCTTAGTCCATACAACATTGAAAGCCTCTACTGTATCATCTTCCAGTACCGCGATGTACGGCTTGTCTTGATCTTTTTCCGGGTTGTCTATTTCCAGTACTCTAACGTATTCGTCGAATATCTCCTCGCTTACGAAGCGGCACATCCTATCCCTAACCTCTTCAGAGTCTGCACCGCCGACGGTAGTTATTAATGCACCCCTCCCTTGTTGGATGAAGTTCATAACCGGAAGGTAGTTAAAGAGTCTGTAGGCTGGATCCTGTACGCCCTCGCCCACATCTATGAGTACTAGACTTCCCCTTTTGTACCCACCACCAAGGATGGCATCTAAGACCTCGCTGCCTGAGGAAAAGTGAGTCAAGCCATCATTTGTATGCTTCCATCTATCGATCATCAATCTGTTAGCATTACAGCCTGAGATGATGCAACGCTCCTTGGATTTTTCATAGACATTACAAGACTTTATTTCTGGGCACCCATTACAAGATTTAGATTTTTTAACCACTAAACATTCGTAAATAGGGCATCTTTCTTCCATCTTCTCGTTCTCGAATACGCATCCTTTACATTTATTCTCATTGTAGAGCTTACAAACAGAACATATCTGTCCACACAAACTGTAGACTATTGACTTGAAAGAACCGAAACACCTTAGTCTACCATTCCCAAGTGTGAAGAGATAGCTCGGTTTTCTGATCTTTATCCCCCTCAGCTTATCTAGGTGGAGTAATCTAACTCTCCTCTCGTCTATGTTCTTCTTTTCAAATCTTAAGATGCCATCTACTAAATAATCCAGAGCTTTATCTTCCTGCAATTCAGTAACCATTACAACATTCGTCTCTGTCTCGCGAGAAATATCTACAAAAGTATCCTCTAAATCAACACGATCCTTTATGCCGCTAACTATGATGTCCCAACTATCTATAACTAGGGTGACAGGTTTTTCTAGATAATCGATTCTTTCATATATCGTTTTGATAACATCTGGCTTCGAACTGAAAAATACTGCCTTCTTAGGATCTCTTGCCTCACTCAGGTAGCCTTTGGTTGCATCCAAGATATTCTCTTCGAACAAAACTCCTTTTAGCCAAGGAAAATGATCGTATAAATATTTACCAGATACCCTTGTAGATAGGTAGATCCCACTACCTCCATCCTTACATAACTCGTTCAATAATTCAAGGGAGAAAATTGTTTTCCCAGTTCCCGGGTCACCCTTTATCAGTAATATATATCCCTTGTACTTGTCAAATGCCATTAAGATTTCTTCAGGAATCGGTTTATAAGCCATACTAAAATTATTTTTATTCCAACAGAAAAATATTTTGCCTATACAGTTTTGTAGGTTTCATAAACAAATTCTTTAAGGATATATTGAGTTTCTGACTCCTTCAAAGATTTTTTCAATATAACAAGGTTATATAGCGTACATATGTTCAATTTCATAGAATTAGTTTCTTCAATTCTTCAGGGATTTCTATGGATCTCCAGTTCTCATCCACTATTACATGAGTTATGCTACCTTTAGCAATAAGTTTGCCATCATCTTTTCTGAATAGATTAAATTCGAATGTAATATTCTTTTCCCCAATCCCCTTAAGTGTTGTATTCAACTCTAATATATCTCCAAATCTGGCAGGAGCCCTATATTGACAAGAAGCCTCTACTATCGGCATTACTATCTTCTTTTCCTCAAATATTTTTATTATCTCCCCGCGAGGAATTCCTAAGGACAAGAAGAAATCCTCTATGCCCTCGCCGAAATAACGGATGTAATTCGCAAAATAGACGACTCCCCATAGATCCGTATCAGCGACTCTTACTTTAATCTCCGTTTTATTAGTCTTCACCCAAGACCACCTTATATGTATCTGGAAATCTTTGGTATGTCTTTATCTATTTTTTGGGCTTCCCTTATAATTTCGTTAGCGAAAAGCCATGTAAAAGCGATTAAAATTCCTAAAATATATTTCTTTGCCCCGCCTTCGTTGTAAAGTACCGTCAACTTATTTTCAGGCTCGATTTTGTACGTGATATCTAAATCATAAAGAGGAGAGAACTTGATACCCCAGATTTCTTGTTCAGATTCGATGAACTCAGCCTTTATGCGCGAAGATACTTCTTTTGCAACCTCATATCTTATTTTTTTTAGGAGTTCTTCTCTCTTTCCCAAGGTGTATCCCGAGAACTGCTCTTTCTTCACTTCCTCAACTTCTTCGATCGTGAGCATTTTATTGGAGGGCTCTAATTTTCTAACCAGGTCTTCACGATATCTTGAGATCAGTGAAAGGTAGGTCTGGGTGAAAACGTAAGTATCTTCTGAAGGGATCTTATCGGCCCCTCTTTTATCAAAAAAAACGAAGAGATCTTTACCGAATTCAGGATTATCGTCGAACATGAAGAACATTTCTAGATCTTTTAAAGGACAGGTAGATATTATCCACTCTACAGTAGCATACGGCTTGAAATCATGAAATTTACCATTTATATAATTGGATATCTCTATTGCCGTTTCTTTATCGAGGGTAATGATGTCTTCGAAGTATTTTCCTTTAATATCTCCTCTTGTTTTATTGTACCAGCCAAAGCCTGCCTCGAACTTCTTTAGGGTGACTAAATTTGAGGGGTTTATCATATTTGGTTATCAATTTCTCAATTTATAAAAAAATTTTTGTTCCGACACAATTCACAAAGAATTGTTCTGGTATTTCCTCTGAGATTTTTTTCATGGCTCTGAAGCCTGTACAGTGGGCTGGTATTATGATAGATGGATTTTTTTCCTTAAAGGCATCGATAGTCTTTTCTATGACTTCATCCTTGGCCACGGTAAGATGCAAACCCCCAATGATTCCGTAAACTTCTTTAACGCCTGTTACATTTTGTGCATGTTCGATTATATTTACAATTCCTGGATGAGAACATCCTACAAGTATTATCAAACCCCTGTCCTTCAAATTCAAAACTAAAGCTTGCTCATCCATAAAATAGTCATCCTGAAATACATTATCCTTCACTATCTTTGGCCCGATCCATGGTTTTTCAAAATCTGTAGTTCTTTCGATCTCACCCGTAGTTGCAACCCCGATATCTAAGGAAACTTGATTTTTAGCCTCTACGATTAATCCTCCAGCCTCTTCAATCTTTTCTCTTTCAAACAAAAACGGTCCTCTTACACCTCCAGGAGTTACGATGTAACGGGGAAATTGACCTTCGGGATGCATCAATATAGGTGTTTCTATATTTCGAGAATTCAAGAATCCTAGGAGGCCGCCATAATGGTCTGGGTGTCCATGGCTAAGAAAGACGTTATCGATATCATCCAGTTCGTGCCCCAAGTTTCTTAAATTGTGGAGTAGTGCATTAGAAGAGTGAGATGTATCCATGAGGATCTTCTTTGTTTGATTACCCCTTATAATCTCGATAAGAAATGAAAGACCATGGCCTGCTATCAAAGGCTCTTTTAACTCTCCAATAGATATTCGTTTTATCGCATCAGTACTCGGCTCAAATACGTCAATATAGTTATCCACTATTGTTTGTATAACCACCTTATCAACAGAAAGCATACAATCCCCAGAATTCTCTCAGTAACTACAAATAAAAACCTTTCCCTTAAGAAGGGGGTAATATTTAATTTTATACTGAAATAGAAGGGGGTTTTATCGTAATTTTATACTGAAATTATGCTATCTTACCTTATCACCCCCTTTCTAAACCCCCATATAAAGAAGGGGGTAACGCACCAAAATCATAGATTTTGGGCGTGCCCCCTAACCTCGAATTTTATCAAAAAGTATTTTTAAAAGCCTCGGTTATTCCGGAAATTATAAATTTTATCGCTATGGCTGATAGCAGCAAACCCATTACTCGAACAATGACTCTTGTTCCTGTCGAGCCTAAAACTCTAAACAAAAGATTCGATTGTATCAAAATCAAATAAGAAACCAGAAAAACCAGAACAATGTCAAATAAAATTAAAAATTGATCTGCAATAGTTTTCGCAGAGTTAAATAAAACTATACCAGTGGTTATCGCACCGGGACCGGTTAATAGAGGAATTGCCATAGGCGTTATCTCGATGTCTTTTTTTCGTTCCTCAAGTTGCTCTGCAGTATATTCAGTCCTTGTTCGTCTACCAAACAACATCTCCATCGATATCACGAAAAGCAGGACTCCGCCGGCTATCTTGAAAGAGTAGATCTCAATCCCAAGAAACCTAAAAATGTAATTTCCAAGGGCAGTAAAGATGATTAATGTTATTGTAGCAATTAAAACAGCTTTTTTTATCATTGATTTACGGTCTGCGACATCAAACTCCTCTAATAAGGCAACAAAAATCGGAATGTTTCCGATAGGGTTAATAACCAGAAAAAGCGCGACAAATGAATATGTGAAGAGATTAAGGCTCATTTAAAAATCCTCGCAATTGTTAATGATTAAATGAAAAATGCGAGATCATATTTATAAGTATTTGTTCAAAGTAGTTAGCATTAAAGAAGAAGAATAAGAACACATATTTGTTGGAGAATTAAAAATGAATAATGGTATGGAGAAAGAAAAAGAAAGGTTGTATCAACTTATAAAAGAAAAAGCGTTCACGAAAGGAAAGTTTAAATTGTCATCAGGCGGCGATACTGATATTTATTTTGATTGCAGAATGATCACACAAGATCCTGAAGGGGCTAATCTGATCGCAGACATTATTCTTGATTTACTAAAAGATGACGAAATTGAATTTATAGGCGGATTGGAGTCTGGTTCAATTCCTATCTCTTCAGTAGTTTCCGCGAAAAGCATAACGCGTGGATACCCAATTTCTGCCTTTTTTGTCAGAAAAGAACTCAAAGGA
>CAYFZR010000075.1:0-4037 GCA_964347835.1 uncultured archaeon | reverse complement strand
TGCGACTATTTTGCCATCCTCGAATAATAACTCGCTAAACAATGACTTTTTCTCCTTATCGGCAAATATTCTCATACAGCCGTTGTGCTTTAACCTGCTAAGTTCTCCAAAAATCTCAGTCAATCTATGGTCTTTGGTATCGAGATTAACTTTATATGGAATTCCTTTTGGAAGATTCATTATTATCTCTTCTTCCACCGTACTCATTATATAACACCAGATAAATGGTTATGACTCACAACTTATTAAGATTTCCGTATACAAAAATGCTTATTTCTGATACTATTATGTCTTGGTAACAAATTTAGCTGCCCCTTTCCTACAGGCGTCCACACAAATGCCGCATCTGATGCATTCACTATCATATAAATATTCTGGAATATCCTCGCCGAGAAACTTTATGTTCATTGGACAGTTCTTCAGGCATAATCCACATTGATCGCATTCTTCAGAGTTAAAAAAAATTTGAAGATATGCGAACCTATTGAATGGAGCTATCATGGCTCCAAATGGACAGAGATATCTGCACCAAAATCTTGATATTAAAATAACCGCTCCCACCAAAGCGAGTAGGATAACAGTCCTAGTAACTATTATCATAGTCCACTCAGTTCCGTAGGTTATTTTATGCGGTATAGCAGCCTCAAAGGTTGCCGCAGGACATATTTTGCAGAATATGGTATCCCTAAATATGTAGGCCACTATTATAGTTAAGAAAAGCAATAAATATTTAACATAAGTCATTTTTTTGTGCAATGCATCTTGTATAACTGCTCCAGAACCTTTTTTCTCGAATTTGGTAAGATGGTGAGCAGTACTTTCCTTGATTTTGGTAACAATATCCTGAACAAACCCTACAGGACAGGCCCATCCGCAGAATGCCCGTCCGAAAAAGACTCCAACAACTATAGTAAAACCGATCAAATAAAAGGGAATTAAATTGTTTATCACCGAGTTTTGAAATATACCGATGGGGCATATTGCGTCTGCCCCCCAAAACAATTCGCTGGCATAGCAATTAAGATAAGGATAAATTATAATTGTCATACCAAAAAAATAACCTAGGTGAGATAATACGAGAAATACAAACTGGGAGAACCACCTAAGGTTTTTTAAATGCATACAATGGAGATTAAACTTTTGTTATATAAGGATTTGGAGCGAAAATATATAAATTAATTTTATACTTCATTCAAAGGTGAGAAAAGATATCTTTTCTAATATTAGTTTTAAGGCTATCTTTTTCCTTGATTCAAAATCTTTTCCAAGCATAAATACCTCTTCTTCTGGTATTTCATACAACTTAAGAATTCTAAATAATTTTTCTTCGTTTATTTCAAGATCGAAATCAGGATATTTTTCTATTAACTCTTTTTTATCAGTTACTAAGCATACTTCTTCGTCTCTGACACCAAACGTCTCAATGGCTTTCTCTATCTGCCTCGTACCTGAAAATCTAATAAGTATCTCCAAGGAAAGAGATCTAGAGATATTTCTTTCTTCTTCAAAGGCTCTTTTCGCGTGTTCTATTGCATATTTTACTTGTAGAGGGTCTAAGACTGTATTTGCATCTATTAAGGTTATACCCTTATCTACTAATTCTAAAGAATCTGCTATAGAGATTTTTTTGAAGTTAACTTCCATCGGGCCACCACATCATATACCTGTTATCATATTTATGATATCATTTTTAATATGATGTGATAATTTTAGTTCATGAAGGTCTCTGAAATCGGTGAGAAAAGACTCATAGAAATAATATCAAGGCAATTTTCTAAAGCAAAATGGGTAGAGGTAGGCATAGGAGATGATTCTTCTGCAATAAAGGTAGGTAGAGATCTTTTGGTTATAACAACTGATCTTATAACGAAGAAAACTGATATTCCAAGAGAAATGATGCCTTTTCAGATTGGATTAAGCATAGTTGGCGTTACTTTAAGCGATATCGCTGCGATGGGCGCTATTCCCAGAGGAATTATCATAGCAATGGGAATCCCTAAGGAAATGGAGGTAGACTACGTTCAAGAAATATGTTCTGGCATAGAGCATGCATGTAAAAAATTCAAGGCGCCGATGTTGGGAGGAGACATCTCGGAGTCGGGTGAATTAACCTTGGTGGGTACTGCCGTAGGTATAACAACTAAAAAGGAGATTCTTTTAAGAAAAGCCCGTCCGGGAGATAATCTCATAGTTACAGGAGAAATTGGAGGCGCTGGAGCAGGATTAGAGGTTCTACTAAGAGAAATACAAGGGTATGATCACCTTATTAAAAGGCTTTTGGAGCCGAACCCGAGGGTAGAAGAGGGAATAAGGATAGCAAAGTCAAAACTTGCTCGTGGATGTATAGATTTGAGCGATAGTTTGAGTTTTGCACTAAAAGAAATGATGGACATAAACAAATGCGGATTCGAGATTTATTCAGAAAAATTGCCCGTGATAAAAGATGTGAAAGTGATTTCTGAAAAAATCAAAAGTGATTGGAAAGATATAGTAACGAATACGGGGGGAGATTTTGAATTATTGTTTACAGTACCAGAGAACAATACAAAAAAAGTTTTAGAGTTGATCGCAACTTCTTGCAAAGCAACTGTTATTGGCAAAGTCACAAGAGATGAAAAAATACTGGTAGATGGCAAAGAAATAGTTCCCAAAGGTTTCGAGCATTTTTTCGGGAAATAAGACATCATATTTTTATATTTATACCTTCAATGAATTTTCATGGAGGCTATGTTCTATTCGAAAGAAAATTCCAAAGTAAGATGCTATCTCTGTCCTTGGAGGTGTAAGATATCCTCAGGGAAAAGAGGAGTCTGTGGAGTTAGAGAGAACTATAATGGAACTCTTACAAGCCTTATATATGGCAAAGCATCTTCTGTACATCCCGATCCTATAGAAAAGAAGCCTTTATATCATTTTTATCCAAAGTCTCATGTTCTATCTTATGGAACCGTAGGATGTAACTTCAAATGTAAACACTGCCAGAACTGGACGATAAGTCAGTGTAAGTTTGAAGATATCCGCCTAACCGAAATAAGTCCTGAAAAAGCGGTGGAAATGATTCCAGAATATGGATGCCAGGGAATCGCGTGGACATACAACGAACCGACTATATGGTTTGAATATACCTATGATACGGCTAAAATCGCAAAAAAAGATGATTTTTATACAGTATACGTTACAAACGGATATATATGTTTAGATCCTCTGAAGAAGATTGCTCCAATCTTAGATGCCGCTAACGTTGACATAAAAGGCTTTTCAGACAAATTTTATAAGGCAGTAGCAGGTATACCAAGGTGGGAAGAAGTATTAAACGCAACAAAATTTATGTTTGAGAATAATATACACGTAGAAATAACTAATCTCGTTATTCCAGGACATAACGATTCTGTAGAAGATTTTAAAAAGTTAATCGAATGGATTCTAAAAGAATTGAGCGAAGAAGTTCCTTTGCACATATCAAGATTTCATCCTCAATACAAGATGAATAAAATACCTCCTACTCCGGTTAAAACCTTAGAAACTCTCAGAGAAAAGGCAATCGAGATGGGGATGTCCTACGTTTATTTAGGCAATGTACCTGGTCATCCTGGAGATAACACCTACTGTCCTAACTGCGAGAATCTCTTGATGGAGAGATACGGATTCAGCATAAAGAAAGACAACATAGAAGATCGCGCTTGTAAGTTCTGCGGAAGGGAAATAAACATAGTCACTTAAACTTAAAAGTCTTATATCAATAGATCTATAGTAAAATTGGTGGGTAGGCTGGTGGCTCCCCGGGTACTCCGGAGGAAGTTCCATCCACCTGATCGACACTACGCCTCTATGAAGAGGTAGTCGAAAGACTGGGTAAGGGTGCAGAAACGACACGTCCATTGATTTATGGGCATGATCCAACGAAGGAGATGAGCAATCGTCTCTGAGTTAACTTGGTGACGACATCAATGGGATCGGTGAGACGAGCCTCCCGTAGGGTGCAAGGACAAATGTCGCCGATGAGTCGTTGGTCTGAGGCGAAGGTAGTCCGCTTAGCC
>CAYFZR010000074.1:0-8478 GCA_964347835.1 uncultured archaeon | reverse complement strand
TATTTCTTTGATTCTGCGGTTTTATTTATGTCAACAAGGAAGTTAGCTTTCATCTCTCCCAATTTTCCAATTTTACCAAGTTTTACCGCTTTCCATCCATTTTCAGAGATTTTAAGGGGGTATTTTGGAACTAAATAAACCCTAGTCCACTGAATTTCAGTATTTTCAACGTTAGCAAAATCATCAGTGTTCTGAATCCATAATCCTAGTTCAACCTCTTTATCACCTGGCCTTACTATTTCCGGGTCAGTTACCACATCCGTTATGCTAAAGGATAAGTAAGAAGACCCTCGCCCCTCTCGCCCTCCGATATCCGGAGATGGGGTTGATAGCGCATGCTTTGCTGATACTGCCTCTGAAGACAGACTAAGCAATAATATTATGGCTAACATATATGGTATTTTTTTTCTCATCTGATCGACCTCCTTTATTGTTCAAATCATTTTCTTCGCCAGCATAGGTGGTAATTGTGTTATATCTTTTTAGGTTTAAAATTGATAATTTCTGAACCAATCCGTTTTTAAACAAAAAAAAATAAGTTTTGATGATTTTTTTTTCGAAGGTAATTAAGCAGTAAACTCAAGTATATGATCTAGATTGGATTAAATTCGCAGAGCAGTATGTAAGTTTAATTGAACCAACTCCTCGATGAGCGTGACATTATTTGAACAAGGCGTGCCATGGTGAAGAAGGCCGTTGAACTACTACCAGGATTAGTTGTGTTGTTTTTAGTGGGTTTGATCGCCAAGTATATAGCTGTCTCTGAGCATAGTCCCCTACCCCTTGTTATCGTGACCCTCACGTAACATCTCAAATATCTTTACGACATCTCCAAATACAAAAATGGAAGGAGGTTTAATTTCCTTCTTTTTAACGGTCTCTACCAAGTCTTTTAACTTACACGTAACAATTCTTTGATCTTTTGAATATCCTTTTTCTATTATACCTACAGTAGTTTCTTCGTCCATTCTTATCTCATTGACAATGTCCTCTATCCGTCCAACTCCCATCAAAATGACCAATGTATCTACAGCCTTAGATAGTTCTGCCCACCTTATCGTGGAATCTTTAGTAGTACTTCCATGTCCAGTAACTATAGCAAGAGAAGACGAAAATCCTCTATGGGTTAGAGGAATATTGTAACTACCCGGAACTGCTATGGCAGAAGTTACGCCTGGAATATACTCTACTTCTATCTCCCTCTCCCTTAGGTAGATTAATTCCTCTCCTCCTCTTCCAAAAATATAGGGATCCCCCCCCTTCAATCTTACAACTCTTTTACCTTCTTTGGTTTCTTTAAGTAAGATTTCATTTATATTTTCTTGGGGAATAGTGTGCGAATTTTTTGTTTTCCCCACGTAGATCAATTCAGCTTTTTTCGCTTTTTTTAAAATATCTGTTGGTATAAGTCTATCGTATACAACGACATCTGCCTCTTCTAATGCCTCTAATGCCTTCAGTGTAATGAGTTTAGGATCACCAGGTCCTGCACCAACCAAAAATACCTTCCCCACTTTCATTGTTTTCTTCCCTTTGAGATACTATACATCAAATACATATTAGCACTACTACCATGGCAATTTTTACCCTTTTCTTAAGGAATATAGGTCTGATCTGACTTTTCAATTGTTGGTTATGGAAAATGAGTCAACTAGGTGGTGCGACAGAACGAGATCTATTAGATTTAGTAGTTTCATCGATGAAGAGGATCTCTCTTGATTGGTGGGCAGTTATCGTGGCTCTTTTGGTAGCACTCTTGTTGAAACTAGGTATAATTAGGGGCGTGCCATGGTGAAGAAGGCCGTTGAACTACTACCAGGATTAGTTGTGTTGTTTTTAGTGGGTTTGATCGCCAAGTATATGGCTGGATCAATCCCTTATGCAAACTATGTTATCATTGCCATCATACTAGGTTTTGTCTGGGGAAACTCTGCGCCGGTACCAAGCATTCTATGGCCAGGTATCAACACTTATCGGTTTTGGCTCTATTTGGGCATCGTTTTTCTTGGAGCTAGATTAGTAATGCAGGAGATGATTAGGATGGGGGCTATCGCTCTCTCCATGGTAGTCGTTGAAATAATAATTTCCATTGCTGTTGTAAGATATGTTGCAAGGAATTTTGGAATTTCAGATAAACTTGCAAGTCTCTTGGCAACTGGAGTCGGCATATGTGGTGTTTCTGCAATCATAGGATGCTCTGGAGCCATCGATGCTGACGAGAAAGATACTTCTTACGCCATTGCTATCATCCTGATATTTGGAGCCGCTGCAATAGTGTTCTATGCCCTAATAGGTCAACTGATCGGAATGGGCCCTCTTAGTTACGGTTTCTGGGCGGGACTTGCCATTGATAACACTGCAGAGGTGATGGCAGGTGCAGAGTTTTATGATGGCATCCTGAGACAAAACGGTCTCTTGGGTGAGGTTTCTACAGCGACCACTGCCGCTCTGGTGAAAAATGGTAGGAACGCCTTGATGGGTCTTGTGATCTTGGGATTTGCCATCTACTACGCTCGCAGGGGCATGGCCGAGGATATCGAGCATAAGGGAATGTTCTTATGGAATAATTTCCCTAAGTTCGTTCTAGGCTTCCTCCTATTCTCCCTGCTCTCCACGATAGGCTTCTTTGGAGAAGCCGAAATCAAATCCTTAAAGCACCTCTACAAGTGGGTCTTTATGATGACATTTGTGGGAGTAGGATTTAACACGAGGATCGATGATATGAAGAAGATCGGGTTCAAGCCCTTCGTGGTAGGAGTCATGCTGGAGGGGTTGGTAGCATTAGTAACCCTGGGCATGGTGCTTGTGGTGTACGGCACCAGTTAATTCCGGATCAAAAATCTAAATAAAAACCTTGAGGTGGTTTGATGGCCGACATCGATGTCAAAGGGCTTAAAGAAATGGGTTATATCATACAAAGAGACCCTGACAAGTATGTAATCAGACTTAGAATACCTGTTGGTCAACTCACATCAACTCAGGCCAGAAAGTTAGCGGATATTGCTGAAATCTATGGTTCAGGTTATCTCCACATGACCACGAGACAAGGCTTACAGATACCAAACGTAGACTTTAAAGACCTAAAAAAAGTGACGATGGAATTAAGTGAAGTAGGGTTAGAGCCGGGATCTTGCGGTCCTCGCGTAAGGAACATTGTGGCTTGCCCAGGTATAGAGGAATGTAAATATGGCCTGATAGATGCTCCTGAAATAGGCAAAGAAATAGATAGCCGTTTTTTTGGAAAAGTACTCCCGACAAAACTTAAAATCTCGGTTACTGGTTGTCCAAACAGTTGTGCTAAACCCCAAGAGAACGATATCGGGATTCAAGGGCAATTAAAGCCAAGAGTAATAGATGGAAGTTGTATCGACTGTGGATTGTGCGAGAAAACTTGCAAAGAGGGGGCTATTTTAGTCGATGACGGTGTACCAAGGATTGATTTTGGCAAGTGTGTTTTATGCGGCGATTGCGTTGAGATTTGTGATCACGGAGCGCTTATAGAAGATAAAAGAGGGTATTCAATATTCCTTGGTGGAAAGATCGGTAGACATCCGAGGTTAGGAGATAAACTGGCGGATCTCGCCGAGAGAGATGCGATCTTTAAGACTATTGAAACATCTCTGAGAATGTTTGAAAAACAAGCGAAAAAAGGAGAGCGATTTGGCTCATTCGTCGAAAGGATAGGGATCGATAAGTTCAAAGACGAAATCCTGTATTGATCACTTTGATTTGTTGTGTAGTTTCACTTCACTAAACTTTATTAAATAAATTGTGCCTAGATTTCTTTCTAGTAACTCTATTTTTTGTTTCAACCTTTCTTTGTCATCCATTGAATCGAAGGGTGCAAAAGTCCTTTTTCCAAGAAAATAATATATCAGGAAAACTATAAAGGGCTCTTTTACCCTAATTATGCCTGATGGTTTGTTTTTCAGTTTATAGACGCGTTCTTTCACTGTATTCATAAATTTCCTTAATCTCAGTATTGGATGGTTTGCTTGCATTTTTCTAGACGTATCGTTTAAATTTTTAACTTCTAATCGCTCTTTTAAATCCTTATGAAGTTTCCAGAGCTCTGTACTAAGTCTTTTACTCCTTTTAGTTTCTTTGACTTCTGGGTATAGGAAGCTAAAGTCTTTAATGCCCCCTGGCACTTCTACTTGATATTCTTTAAAGTATTCTACTACGTATTTCATTTTTATTACCATAACCTTTAATATTACCCTAAATCTAACTGGTTTGTCCTTTTAATCCGGAAAAATAAGAGATATTTTTTTTTAAGATTTTATTTAAATATTCAAGATTTTAATGATATAGTTCCTATTTTTTTCTAAAATATAATGTTAAAATAACTCTAATTTTTGAATAAAGCCATTTTTTTGGACTTTAGGATATAAAGAGTAAGCAACCATTATATAAAAAAATTTTTTACTCCACGAGATGATTAGTTTTGGATTTTTTCATTGTTTGTTTTCCAAGTTTAAAGTAGCGCCATTCAAATCTTTTCATTTTCAAAGGATAAGTGAGATATGTTTTATATTCACTCTTTTTTCGCAAGTTAAAAGATGATCGAGGGAAAGTTATGACGGATGCCGGAGATAAAATTGGGAAAAAATCAATAATAATAGGTTTTCTAGGCAGTTCAATTTTATTGGTTGTATATTTCGAAATTCTTACCTTAGCCAACTCTTTTAATCATGCCATCGAAGAATTTACCAGGATGTGGTATTGGATTTTGCTCTTAGTTTTAGGTTTTGGTATTCAATTAGGACTCTATTACTACATTCGAGCTTCATTTCATGAGAGAAAAATATCTGCTGCTGGTGGCACTACCTCTGTTGCCACTGCAGGAGGAATCTCAACAACATCCATGATCGCTTGTTGTGCCCATCATTTGACCGATGTATTACCAATTATTGGTTTGTCTGCTGCAGCGGTATTTCTAACCAAGTACCAGTTAGCATTCATTTTTCTAGGAATTCTCTCAAACTTAATTGGAATTACCGTAATGTTAGAGATAATACAAAAACACAACTTATTTGATGGAGCGAAAGGTCTATTTGGAGAAATATTTAGATTTAATATGAAAGGAATCCGCAATAAAACCATAACCTTGTCCATTGTTCTTTTCTCTATTGTGCTCATCATAACGATATCCGGGTGCGTAATGCCTAGTACCAAACAACAGACGATTTCCCTTCCCATAAAAACAAATACAGAGAACAGAGTTTCTTTTGAGATAACGCCCGTAGATTTCAGTTATGACAAACCAGTTGTCTTTGAGGTAAGAATCGATACCCATGAGGGATCTTTGGACTTTGATTTAAGGGAGATATCAATAATGGAGGATTCCGAGAGAAACGAATACAAAGCCATAGATTGGGAAGGTTCTCCCCCCAGAGGACATCACAGATTTGGACTTCTTAAATTCCCAAAACTCAAAGGTCAAACAAAATACTTGAAATTAACCATTAAAAACGTCAATAACGTTCCAGAAAGAGTCTTTATATGGAATTTAGAATAGTTATTCTTCATTTACTTATGTAATGATAACATCTTCAAAATTGAAAAATTTAAAGTGCATAATTTTATATAAAGAAAGTAATTCTATCGATTTTCTTATAACCTGCCTTTTATGTATTCTGATAATAAGGGTAACCGATCTAATTTTTAAATAAGATGCAAATTCAACTAAAATTACTTCAATCCGTCCTAAAAATCAAAAAAAGTATATTTCTAAGCAATACAAAATTTTGTAAAAGATAAAATCATGAAAATTACAAAAAATAATCTCAGTGATTTTTTTCCTATTATAAAGAACAAACTTTTTAAAAAATATCTCGCGTTTTAGAAGTAGGTGAAGAGATGAAAATCAAAAAGTCTATGAAAAGAATCAATTATGCAACGTGCAAATGCCATAGAAGTTGTATGTAAGGCGAAGATGTTATTTTTCGCCTCATAGATGTTATGGATTCTCCTTAATTTTAATTCGGAGGCTTATATGTGGAAGAAAGATTGAAAATAGGATACATTTCATTCTCCTTCTTCATGATAGTTTTAGCAGTCTCAATCATACTTTATTCTAAATTGGGAATCAAGGTACCACCTATACAGACCATTCTAATATTTATTGCCATCGTAATCATGCTGATAAGTAGAGCGAGAATAGAAGATCTGCTAGCAGGAGTAATTTTACATCCAATAATGGCTATGACCTCTGGATTCTTGATTGCAGGGGCCTTAGGACTGGCAGGAGGCTTTGATGCATTATTGGATCTTTGCTGGAAGATTGCACATTTTGTAGACGCTGTATTTACTCCTCTACAGGGGTTAGGTATATCTTTTTTAGGACTAGAGGAGGGCATATCTCTTGGATTACCCTTCGTAGCGGTGATATTAGTAAATATACCCACCATTACTCCAATGCCTTGTGGCAGGATATTGGCCGCAGCTCTTATACCAGGCGTATATTACTTTGCAAATGCGATTGCAGAGGTTACTGGAAATCCCGTGGCATTGCCGATACTTATAGGAGCTTTCATAGTAAATGCAGCGGCTTCATGTGGCCCTTCTCCGCTCGGAGGAGTAGGAGGTATAGGTGAGGGCAACCTAGGAGTAGAGATTGGTTCATCAGGACCTTCCCAAGAGACGGGTATTCTAATCGCTACCGGAATTACAGCACTTGTAGTATCATTAATCACTGGAAAGGCCTTGATACCTTACCTAAAATAAAAAGCAAACATAGTTTCTCATTTATATTTTGCTCTAGGAGCATTTAAAATGAATATAGAGCCCATAAGAAGGATATCGCAGCTTGTAGTACTTTTCTTTGCCCTCACGATGTTAGGGACTTGGGATAGATACGATCCTTTCTTCTTCGTACAGAGTATCGTCGCTGGAGGAAAGCCCCTGTTATCCTTGGTGATCGCATCCGTCGGAGGACTCATACTGTTAACGGTATTGTTTGGAAGGGCTTTTTGCGGCTGGATTTGCCCTTGGGGCACAATCCTGGATATATTGAACGGTGTTACGAGAAAAAAACATAAAATACCTGAATTTTTGGAGTACAGGAATCTAAAATATTCAGTACTTGGCGGATTTTTGATTGCTGCCTTTGTTTATGGTTACACCGTATTTTGTACTGTTTGTCCGGCAGGCGTCTTTATAAGAAGCGTAAATGCAGCAAGTGTAGCTCCAGTATTTCCTATGTTATTACTTGTTGCAGCGTTAGTGTTCGCGGTGTTCTATCATGGTAGGGCTTGGTGTAGATACCTTTGCCCACTGGGCGCTACAATAGCCTTTGTGGATAGATTAAGTCTTACGAAGGTAAAAGTAGATGATGAGAAGTGCAGAGCGTGCCTCTTATGTCAAAGAACCTGCCCAATGGATCTTTTAGTAATAGAACAAAGCATATGGAAGGATAAAGATTCAGTACCCTCTGGAGAATGTATAAGATGCGGCGATTGCATAAATGTATGTCCCAGCGAAGCGTTAAGATACGGCAAGACATGAAGAATTTTTCAAGAGCATAAGAAACAATACCTTCTGGCTTAAATTTCATCATTTAGCATTCTTTATTATCTACTGGTCTCCCTTATAGCCTCTTTCTTCTGGTATATCGCCTCAAATCCGCAGGCTTCTATGCAGAGACCACATTTTATACACTTCTTATCATCTATTTTTGGAAAGATCTTTCCTGTCTCTTTGAACTCTTCTGGAGACATTGTAATCGCATCTGTAGGACATATTTGAACGCACCTTCCTATGCAGATAGGATACGTGCATTTCTGCACGCCGTAGGGTCTGCCGTTTCTCTGAGCATCGAGAAGGACTTCGTACATATCAGCTCCCTCCTCAAACCTCTGCTTGGTCGTGCCAAGAATGGGTGGAAGGGGATAAACAGTATCATTTTTTACTTCCAGATATTTTAAAGCCCATTCCGCTTCGTCTCCTACTTTTTCTTTAAGTGTTATGTACCCATATCTATCGACGAATTTATCTTTTACAACGTGCCTTCCCTCTTTGTCTACGGCGTAGACCTTCATTAGCCTTGGGACAAATACATCTACACCGTTTCTTTTGATGTACCTTCCACTCAGATCTATTCCAACGAATATTTTAATCATTTTTTAACCTCTAATTTAGGTCTGGTGAGATAACTAAGCCTGAGATCGATCGATTCTACGTATCCTTTAATTTTATTTTCTTCAATCTTACTTCTATCGCTCGCAATTGGAACAACTGAAACGGCCGCTAGCGCTGCTGCTCCTTTCACGAAAGATCTTCTGGATATCTCCTTCTCTCCTGGACTTTTTTTGTCTTTCATATTATCCACCTTCCGTGATTGATTCACTTTTTTTATTGGAGATATTAAGCTCAGGATTTGTTAAATGAGTGAGATTTGGATCGTATACCTTAGGTATGACTCCAAGTTCTACTAAATCTCCTTTCAGTGCCTCTAAATTATCCGACTCAATTATC
>CAYFZR010000073.1:0-8806 GCA_964347835.1 uncultured archaeon | reverse complement strand
ATACGTGACCTAGACCAAAATTTATTAGATTTTTGGAAAATAATGAAAACTCATTTTTAATTTAATTAATCCAACTTACCGTAAACTCTTCTAAAACACCTATTATACCATCTTTTATCTTCATTACGAAGCATTTCAGCATCTTTTTTCTTTTTTTCAACAATATGAGACATTTGCTTTGAAATACCGAATAAGTCAGGTATATATTCTACCTCGACCACAGAATCTCTTCCTAAACCTGTTTTTGCTTTGAACATATCTATGAACAGAGGATTTGAGCTCCAAAACTCGCTAGAAGATCTTCTTATTTTGATTTCTCCATATTTTGCATGATACCTTATTTCGTCTATCTTATTCTCACTAAGATGTTTCAATAATGTATTAAGTTCGAATTCAAAACATTTTTCCTCAATATCTCTAGTTATTTCTTCTTCTCCCTGTTTATACATCATCTTATCTGTTTTTGGAGAGTTCTTAGACAATTTCTCTATGTCTTCGTCCTCTAATTTTATTTTGAATATGGGTAAATAATCCATCTTGAGTTAAATTGGCTTTATAGGTAAAAAATTTATCCACTCTTGGTTTTTCTGTATGTATGGTAATTTACGTATACTTTTCTTTTCAGTTGTTCCTCTACCGTTATACCTTCTTTCCATAAAATAGGCTCTTCTGTTCTCCATAGAAGCGCATCGGCTCCCGCGCCAGAGCCAAATGCAACATGCAAGATTAACTCATTATCTTTTGCATGATCAAAAATGTTTGCAAGTCCAATTAACGTCGAAGCAGAATATGCGTTTCCTATCCAATCGGCAACAAATCCTTGTTTATGCTGCTCTCTTGTAAAACCAAGTCTTTGAGCCGCTTTCCATGGGAATTTTCCATTTGGCTGGTGTAGAACAACGTGATCTATTTCGTGAGGTTCTATGCCGACTCTCTCCATGAGGTTAATGGCCGCGGTTTCGGTATGTTTGAAGTATGCATGATCTCCTGTAAAACCACCTCCATGTCTTGGAAACTGGGAACCCTCTCTCCTCCAGAAATCTGGAATATCTGTTGTATAAGGTTCATATGCCTCTAAACTTGCTATTACGTCGTACTTACCGAATATAAATGCTGCTGCACCGCATCCTACTGTGTTATCCAAGACATCTCCCTCCTCTGCTTGAGAATTGTCTGATCCGATCACCATAGAGTAGTCGCAGTTAAAGTATTCGTTTTCTATCACGCTAAGTGCGTAAATAAATCCTCCTGTCGCTGCTTTACAAGCACATTCCATGTCATGAGCCTCAACTATCGGAGTGGCTCCAATAGCCTCTGCAACTGTAATCGCGCTTGGTTTTACCGCATATGGTGGGCTTTCTGAGCCAAATCTAATAGAACTTATCTCACTTCCATCTATACAGGCGTGCTTTAATGCATTTTTTGCAGCATCTACTCCTATCGTTGTGGTATCTTGATCCAGGGCCAGTACTGCCTTTTCTTTAAAACCAGTTTGGTTAATAAGAATCTTTGGGTCTTTTTTTATCTCGTGGGCAATCTCCTCGATTTTAATCCTATATTTCGGTATGTGAACGCCATATCCCACTATTCCTGCCTTATCAAATTTTTTCACAGACTCTTTCTTGCTAAAAGATTTCTTACTTTGTTTCGGTCTAAATACGAGACCATATTTGATTACTCCGTCTCTAGTCTCTCCAAGTCTTCGGAAAGTTGGCTCTAGTTCCATGCCTATTTCTGGTTTGCAGTCCATATCGGTAAGGTAAGCGGAGACTTTGGTTCCATCGATCTCCAATATTGCGCAATAGAATAAAAATCCATTTTCCACTTTTTTACTGTAGGAATGTAATTTCGCATCCTTCCACATCAAAGATTCGTAGATTAATTCTCCTTCCCTTCCCTTACTTGTATCTATGTATCTTGGCGGCACGCTTAGTCCCTTAGATTCATCTTTACTCGCGATGAGTCTGTAGTACTCAGGTATATTTCTCCAAGATTTTGGCAAACTCATCTTGATGCCTCCAATATTTGACAAGTCACGTCTCCACCAACTCCGCCAATATTCTGTACCAAGCCGACTCTCGGGTCTTCGCTAAGGGATTTGTTCACAGGATGATTGAGTTTACCGTAAATAGGGTGTTTTTGATCATAGTTTAACTGTCTATAGACTTCTACTAATTGCCTAACTCCAGTGGCGCCTACAGCATGACCGTGAGCCTTCAAACCTCCTCCGCAGTTAAATATTTTCTCCCCGTACTTCGTATTTATGACTATATGTTTTGCGTCTGGATTAAAACTTTCTTCGATTATTTTTCCGCTATCTCCCTTCTCACAAAATCCTATATCTTCGATTGACAGCATACCAAGAATGGAGAATGCATCGTGTACCTCACAAATGTCTATGTCCTTTAGGGTTTTGTTGGCCTCATTTAATGCGGTTGTGCTCGCGAGTATTGAAGCCTCAAACGTGGTAATATCTTTTCTTGCAGAGAGATTGATGGAATCAGTTCCATGTCCAGAACCTGTAATGAAAACAGGATCTTCAAAATCCTTAGCCAATTCTGGATTTACGAGTATCGCTGCTGCTGATCCATCCGATACCGGAGAGCAATCGTATAATGTAAGAGGTTCTGATACGTATTCTAACTCTAATATGTCTTCTACCTTTATTTGATTTCTAAACTGAGCCTTTTCGTTGTCTTTAGCATGTTTATGGTTCATCACGCTCATCATGGCGAAGTGCTCTCTTTTGGTGCCGTACTCATACATATGTCTACTAGCGACATTTGCGTTTAGGTCTATGAAATTGAAGTGATAGTCTCTCTCTCTTGAACTAGCGGCGCATGATAAGGCAAGAGTAGCATCGCTATCGGTTAGTTTTTCCACTCCTCCCACGAGAACAACATCAAACTTCCCTGATCTTATGCCCTGTATTGCGAGGTCTATCGCTACTCCTCCAGAGGCGCATGCTGCCTCTGGTCTGTAAATCGGTATTTTATATTCGTCTAGTCCGAAAGCCTCAGATACGACGCAAGCAATAGATCCCTGATGAGTTACTATCTCTGGTACAAAAGCCCCCATATATATTGCATCAATGTCTTTTCTTTCTATTCCAGCATCAATAAGAGCATGCAAGCCGGCTTCTCTGGCTAACTCTTCCAAATCTTTATCGTAATGATGCCCGAACTTCGTCCATCCTACACCGACTACAGCGGCTTGAACATTATTTGGCGTCATGCCTTACACAATGGCTCGAGATGTTTTTATAAGTTTTTGTCGAAACTTTTCACAACAAATGTCTAAGTTACTTCAAATTTCTTTTTATATTGTAAAATCAGTAATTTGTGTTTAAAGTTGTTTCATTTCTGCTAGATTAAAGCAAAATTTTAAAAAAATCTTGAAAAATCGCTTTTTTCAATAATCCTTGATTAATTTAAATTATGAAACCCATTTAAAATAGGTTTTCCCGTTTATATATTTCTAAATTCGTTTAAATTTGGTTAATAATTGATTTAAATTAATTTTTTTATTAAAAATCTGATCAAAACGCTTGCAATTTTCTAATCTTAATTGAGAATTTGCCGAAACAATTTACGACGATTACCGTATTATAAAGTTCCCTTCAACTTCCTCTTCAATTCTTTTCTCAGCGGCATCGTAGAAGTTAAATGTGTATGCAAACCGAGTTGCTTGTCCTTTATACCAAATGAGAGCCCAATCAATTGAGTCAGGTGTAACACAGGAATCTCGAATCTCTTTAATTTTACCTGAGACTGATCCAGTTGAATATGACAGAAGGGGCAAATATTAACTATACAATCGACTTTTGCGTTCTCCATGTATCCTAACTTTTTTTCAGCAACTTTTAAAGAAATTTCTTCTTTTCCGCTCCAAAGGCCTCCTCCTGCACCGCAACAAGTTAGTTTATCCCTAAATTCTACGCTTTCACACCCTAAGATTTTTATTAATTCTTCAAGGATTGTTGGATTTTCAAAATTATATTTGCAGAATTTACTCGGTTTCAAATAATGACAGCCATAGTGTGTAGCAACATTTAATCCTAGATCGATTTTTTTATTTTGCTCAATTTGGGGTCTTAATTCATTTAGAACATCCAAAAAATGGAGCACATTAACGTTTCCGTCATATCTCAGCCCTATACTTTCTAAATTTTTATTTATCTTATCCCTTTTTCTATCCTCTTTTAAGGCGTGATTTGATTGTGTCAGAGAGCCGTAGCAGCCGCTACAAATAACAAGCATGTCTAAACCTTCTCTTTCAGAAAGACTCAAGTTTCTAGCGCCTATCGAAAGCCATGACTCCTCGCTATAACTTCTAAGAATGCCTGGCGCTGGACAGCAAGAGAAGCGTAAATCTATCAATTCCACTCCTAGACGTCCAAAGATAAGTCTGGTAGATTTTTCTATGGATGGGTAAACGTTCTTAGCCAAACAACCCGTAAAGAATGAGTATTTCATTATTTCACCTTTTTATTAATGAAAGGAGTTTAAGTTTATCAATGAGTTTTTTGAATGCTTTAAGTTCTTCATCGCTTGTAGAAATATCGTAAGGCTCTTTTTCCAAGCCTAGGAGTACTCTGTACTTCACAATATCAGAAGAAAGTGGAAATCCAGTTCCAGTTTCGTATAGATTTTTTATTGCTGTTTCATGGAGTTTTGGAAAGTTTCCTTTTTTAACTGCCTCTCTTCTGAATTCTAATACGGCATCTACAGTATTAACGCCCTTTGGACATCTTTCCATGCACGTATAACAAGTTGTACAAAACCACAATTCCTCTAAAGGTAGAATATCCCCGCCTTTATCTGCCTGATATATCATGTTTCTTATCCTTAGGCGCGACACTTTTCCTACTGGACAACTTGCCGTACATTTACCGCACTGGATGCATCTCCATATGCTGGCGTCTTTTACTATTTTCATCACTATATCTGGAATTGCCTCCACTTCATTCACCATTTAGATGCGAACTCCTAACTTGGACAAGTTGAATAAGCAGATAAATACTTTACACTTTAGGCAAAATCTCCTGTTTCTTTTCAATAATTACATATGATATATATGGCTATAAATTTGAAATATTTGTCGAATTTGGGGGCTAATTTGGGAGTAACTTGGTAAAAAAAAGGTATAATTTTGGAAAATTTTTATCAACAAGCATTACTTGTTACTATAAGGGTAAAGACTGGAGAACATCAACATGGAGACCTTTGAAAGAACGAGAAATAAAACATCTCAAGAAAAAGATAGTATCATTGAAGGATGCGTAAACCTTGAAGACAAGATATTTGGCTACACAGATAAGGCAAGAGATCTTAGAATAGCTTATCTCAGAGAATTTGATTTAGAATACCTAAAAAGACGTCTAACGGATCTAAAAAAGTTTATAGGTGATAGGTTTGAATAATACTGAAGTATTTAATTCGTTTGAGGAATATAAAGAACTATATAAACATCTTTTTAGAAGCAAATACACTGTTTTGGCGCTTTTAGCCTTAATCGAAAATGGTGGAAGGCTCGAAAGACCCAGACTTCGTGAACGTGTGGATTGCAGGGATTTTAACAAATACGTTATGGTCCCCCTCTTAGAAATCGGATTTATAGAGGTCGACCAAGATAGGACCAAGTACCCTTACAAGACGTATGTTAACCTTACATCAAAAGGAAGGTTAGCTACTCAAAAATTGAAACCGATGATTGATGATATTACTGCACTCCTCGAAACCATTGAACAAGCTTAAGCTCAATGAGCTCTCTGCACACTTTCCCCCAAAATGCTGGCAAATAATTCTTTAATTTCCAAAATTTGGAATAAAATAGACCATACAACATTATTTAATGTTTTTTCAGCGAAAAACGCATAAATAATAAGAGAACAAATATGTGGGTCATGCCAAGTTCATTGGAAATTTATTCAAAAATATATAAGCATCTCTTTAGAAGCAAATACACTGTTTTGGCGCTTTTAGCCTTAATCGAAAATGACGGAAGGCTTGAAAGACCCAGACTTCGTGAACATGTGGATTGCAGGGATTTTAACAAATACGTTATGGTCCCCCTCTTAGATATCGGATTTATAGAGGTCGACCAAGATAGGACCAAGTACCCCTACAAGACATATGTTAATTTAACTGAAAAAGGGAGTACGGTTGCTGAGAATATAAAGAAATGCATAAATGAGATAAATGAAATAAAAAATACAAATATTCTACTCGACTAAGGCTAAAAAGCAACGTGGCTCGTTGCATCCGCTAATTTATCCAAGAATCACCTTATAAAACAATAAAAGCATGACATACTCCCTTACTTTCATATTTGTATTTACGATCCTATTCTACTTCTCCACATATCTTATCATTTAAAGTCCTTCAATAATCTCTTTGATTTCTTCTACGCTTGGAATTTTCCCTGAAACCCTTACCGCGCCATTTATTGCAACAGCAGGAGTAAACATAACTCCATAGTCCATAATCTCCTTAAAATCTTTTATCTTTATTATTTCGGCTTCAATCCCGAGTTCTCTTAATGCTTCTTTTACATTTTCTTCTGTTGCTAAACATCTCTTACAACCAGGACCCAAAACTTCTATTTTCATTATTAAACACCTCCTTATTTTAAAAGATTAAATTTCCTGCCACAAATCCGCATAGAGTAGCGAGTACAACAACGGTTATAATGTAAAATCCTGTTTTTCTAACACCATAGACTCTTCCAATCGCAAGCATATTTGGAAAGCTAAGACCTGGACCTGCTAGCAGCAATGATAGTGCAGGTCCTTTGCCCATCCCTAGCCCCATTAATGTATCCACGAATGGAGCCTCCGTTAATGTGGCAAAGTAGCTTATTGCTCCTATTAAAGAGGCTAAAAACGAAGCAAAAATTCCATTTCCCCCGAGCCAAGTACTTATCCAAGCCTCTGGGAGTATTTTGCCGATTATTCCGATTAAGAAAACTCCGACTAAGAGCAGGGGGAATATTATTTTGACGAACCACCAAGTTTCTTGAAGCCAACCCTTGATCTCTTCTCTTTCTTTGGTATATAAAGCGTATATCGCCACTACAGTTATACCGGCTAAGAATACCAATACCTTTTTTAGATACGGTCCTTTAACAACTAAGTAATTAGGGAGTAATAGAGATGCGATTAACAGAATCAAAAGAGTCGCATCCTTATATTCTAAAAATTTGACTTTATCCGATAAAAAGACCTGCGTTTCACCGGGATTATTAGGGTTTTTTCTTTCTCCTCTGAATATGTAAGCCATGACTAAGCCAACGATTGTAGCCGTGGTTAAAGCAGCTATTATTCTTACAAAAGCCATGTCGTAACCTAAAATTGCTCCCGTATAGATGATTGCCAATATATTTGTCGCGGGCGCGGTCCATAGTAAAATAAACGCTGGTCCCACTCCTCCTCCCCTCTGATAGATTCCAGCGCTTATAGGTATAACGGTACACGAACAGACGGCTAGAAAAATACCCGAGAAAGCTGCAAAAGGAAAAGCAATTATTTTTCTGGCTCCCGGACCTAAATATTTAAGAATTACGTCTTTGGATAGGAAGGTAACTATCGCTCCAGCTAATAAGAAAGCTGGAACGAGACAAGTAAGAACATGAAGAGCCACATACTCTCTTAAGGCCTCAAATCCCGCTAGCACTAATTCGTAAATCACAGCATCACCCTGATATATATTAGTTAGAACTAATATAAGTAATCACTAACTTATAAAGTTTTTGATTAGGTTTTATATTTACTTAATGCTACAAAGCCGATTTTCGGTTAAAAAATTTCAGAAAAGCTATTCTTCGATTATCTCCTCAATAAGATCTAGGATTTTTATAATTCTTTCATCAACTATTTTGTAATAAATACTGGCACCCTCTCTTCTGTTTTCTAATAATCCTGCCTCTCTCAAAATCTTAAGGTGTTGTGAAACAGCTGACTGAGTAACTCCAGAAATTGGAACTATCTCGCATACGCACTTCTCACCATTCTTGAGAAAGGTCAATATTTTAAATCGAGTAAGATCAGAGAGTGCTTTCAGAATCATGCGAGTTTTATACTCATTCTGAGTGTTCATTTCGTTAATCTCCATATATTTCTTGGTATAATTCGATTTAACCTTTCCGTTCATTTTGTAAACCACGCTACAATAGAATTATATATTAGTTTTTACTAATATAAGCGTCAGCTAAAATATAAATGTTTTGTAATTGGTGAAAAAGGTGTTTGTCACAAGGAGGATCATTAGCGTAATCATATTAATTTTGTTAATCGGTTGTTTGTCTAACACCAATGAAAGTAATCCAAAATCAACAGGAGATAAAGTGGTCATAAGGAATTTTCATTTGACTGTGCCTTGTGATTTATGTAAAAAAACCACTGTAGTGGTTAATAAGGTAGTAAATGATTATGATGGAAGAGTAGAACTGATTTCCGTTGATGTTCAGAGAGATCCTATCGCCGTGGCTAAATTTGGAGTTAAATACGTGCCTTACGTTACCGTAGGTGAGTTACCTGACTACATAGTAGTCAATTTCAAGGGAAACATGACACTATTCGAGGAAAATCTTCGAAATGCCATCGAAAAAACGTTGAGGAAAGAAAAATGATTGGAGCGCAGGAAATATTACAAAGTGGAGAATTCACGTTATTGATAGCTTTTTTGGCTGGAGTTTTAATATCTGTAGAGCCTTGCGCATTAACGCTGGATGCCTCAATAGTAGGGTACGTTGCTGGAATTGGATTGAACTTTAAAAAAGGATTCCTTGCAGGCACGTTGTTTATAGT